>DATMVI010000705.1:0-21417 GCA_035563275.1 Pyrinomonadaceae bacterium | reverse complement strand
CCAGTTCCAGTTCACCAACCTCGTCCCGCGCGTCTACGTGCAGGACGACTTCCAGGTGCGCACGCCCACGGACATCATGGGCCAGCACATCCACCTCGTGAAGTTCGACGTGACCTCTTCGGACGGCGCGGCCAACGGCTTCAACTACGAGGACGGCTCGTTCGCGCCCGAGGAGGTGCAGGAGCGCATCCTCGCCATCAACGCCCTCGGCGGGATGCGTCGCTTCAACAGCGCCGGCCGCTTCTCGCTGGAGGCCCGCGCGCACCCGTTCTTCGGCGCCGGCCCGGACGTGAACCGCGACGGCCACCCCGACTGGCTCGGCGCGCAGACCACCGTCTCGCGCTGGTTCGCCGACCGCGTGCCCAACAACAACGACGAAGACCGCACCCTCCGGACGGCCTTCACGCACGACCACTTCGGCCCCTCCACACACCAACAGGTCGGGCTCTACGCCGGCCTCGTCGTTGAGCCGCAGGGCTCCACCTGGCGCCACTCCGAAACCGGGCAAATCTTCGGCGGCCGCTTCGACGGCGGCCCGACGAGCTGGCGCGCAGACATCCTGACCCTCGACCCGGCCGACAGCTACCGCGAATTCCTCGTCGAGTTCGCCGACTTCCAACACGCCTACAAGCAGGGCGGCGGCGTCGACGGCTTCGGCCGCCCCATCCCCGACCCGGCCCGCGCCATCAACCCGCCCGGCCGCGAGGAGGTCGGCCTGCCCTTCCTGCTCGCGCCGCCCGAGCGCTGCCCCGTCCAGGAAGACCACGAGGGCGAGGTCGAGGGCCCGCTGCCGCCGTGCCCGGAGGCCATCTCGGCCGACGACGTGGGCACGATGGTCATCAACTACCGCAACGAGCCCGTCCCGCTGCGCATCGTCGACGACCCGAACGTCTCCAACCCGCAGCAGGCCGCGGGGCTCGCCGGCGACCTCTCGCACGTCTACCGCTCCGACATCACGCGCGCCTTCCTCCCCATGAACTCGCAGCCCGACTTCTACCCGCCGCTGACCGGGGGCGTCTTCGGCCGAGACCCCTTCACGCCGCTCATGCGCGCCTACGAGGACGACCGCGTGCAGATCCGCATCCTCATCGGGGCGCACGAGGAGGGGCACAACTTCGGGGTGCACGGCGTGAAGTGGCTCTTCGAGCCGAGTGACCCGAACTCCGGCTACCGCAACAACCAGATGATGGGCATCAGCGAGCACTTCGAGTTCATCATCCCGACCCTGCCGAAGAGTGGCATCGGCTCGTTCGCCGACTACCTCTATCAGCCGGGCGTGGCGGTGGACGACCAGTGGAACGGGCTGTGGGGCATCATGCGCGCCTACAACCGCCAGCAGGTGGACCTCCAGCCTTTGCCGAACAACCCGGACGGGCACGGCCCGGTCATCTCGAACGTCGGCGACTTCGACGGCGTGTGTCCCAAGACCGCGCCGACGAGGAACTTCGCCGTGACGGCTGTGGCCGCGCAGGATGCCCTGCCCGACGGCACGCTGGTCTACAACCCGCGCGCCAACCAGGGCGGCCAGTTGCACGACCCGACCGCCATCCTTTACGTCCGCTCGACCGACCTCGACGCCAACAATCAACTGCTGCCGGGTGTTCCCGTCGAGCCTCTGGTGCTGCGCGCCAACGCCGGCGACTGCATCAACCTGACGCTGACCAACCGCCTGCCCGCGGTCGCGCCCGACCTCGACGGCTTCAACACGATGCCGATGATCGTCAACCGCTTCAACGCTAACCAAATCAGGCCGTCGAGCCACGTCGGCCTCCACCCGCAGCTCGTCTTCATCGACGTGAGCCGGCACAACGGCGCCAACGTCGGCTTCAACAAGGTGCAGACGGCCGCGCCGGCCCATTCGGTCAGCTACCAGTGGTACGCCGGCGACATGATCGTCCAGCCGAACGGCTTCGGCTCGCCGCTCCCCATCGAGTTCGGGGCCACCAACCTGATCTCGTCCGACCCCATCAAGCACTCGAACAAGGGGGCCATCGGCTCGCTCATCATCGAGCCGCCGGGCGCGACTTGGACCGAGGACGCGAACATGCGCGCCGCGGCCACGGTGACTTCGCCCGCCGGCAGCTTCCGCGAGTTCGTGCTGCTGCACCAGACCGACATCAACCTCCGCTTCGGCGAGCGGTTCGACGCCAACAACAACCCGCGCGCCGTCCCGAATCTGGCCGAGGCCGAAGACCCGGAGGACAGCGGCCAGAAGGCTTTCAACTACCGCACCGAGCCGCTCTGGAAGCGGCTGGGCTTCGAGCCGGACACGCCGCTCGACGAGACGCGCGACGAGATTTTTACCGACGTTCTGACCAACGGGCTGGTCGGCGGCGACCCGGTCACGCCGGTCTTCACGGCCACGGCCGGGACGCCGGTGCGCTTCCGCCTGCTGATGCCGGGCGGGCACGCGCGCAACAGCGTCTTCAACCTCCACGGCCACATCTGGGAGGAACTGCCCTACCGGGACGACTCGACGCGGCTCGGCCACAACCCGTTCTCCGAGTGGAAGGGCTCGCAGTTCGGCATCGGCGCGGGCAGCCACTTCGACGTGCTGCTCAAGCACGGGGCGGGCGGCCGCTTCCTCATCGCCGGCGACTACCTCTACCGCAACCAGACCTCCTTCCTCTTCGACGGAGGCATGTGGGGCATCTTCCGCGTCGCGCAGTAGCGCGCACTCCCGACCATCAGACGAATGGCGGAGGAGAGACACCTCTCCTCCGCCATTCCTTTCTACGCCCGCCACGTCTTGCGGCCCGCGTCGCGCCCCCGGCGCCCGCGGGATTAACCACGCCCTCCGGTTACAGGCGGCCCGGCGAGCGCGACCTCGCCGCCGGAGCGGTGTGGCCCGCCCTCACCTGAAGCTCTTCATCGCCAGCGTTCTCTTGACCGCGGGGCTGAAGAAGAGCGCCAGCGTTTCGTCTTCGAAGAGTTTGCCGAGTTCGGAGAGCCGCAATCCTGTGTTGCCGTCGTCGTCCGCGTAAGGTTCCAATATGCCGATGTCGCGGAGCTGTCTGACCAGTCCTTCGTAGTGCGACGAGAGTCCGGGGTTTTTTCTCCGTATCGAACGAAGGTCTTCGTCTTCGATGCGCCCGTTGCGGAGCCCCGTGGCGTAGGACGTGGCGAGCAGTTCCTCCTCGTCTATGACACGCCCGGAGGCGATGGGGATGTCGCCGGCCAACACACAGTCCACGTAGGAGCGAATATTCGATTCGTTACGAAAGACGTAACCGCGGCAGTCCTCCCGCGTAGCCTTCGTGCCGGTGTGTGAATACGACGCCGCCCCGACCCCGAGAAGATTACTTGAGGCCGACGTGCGGATTTTCTTGAACGGGTCGATGTACCGATGCCCGAGCGCGAAGCGATTGCCGTCGATCTGGTCGTAGCCGATCTCGGCCAGTTCCTGCCAAATAAGCATGCGCCCGAGGAGCGTCGCGGGCTCGTCCTCGAAGCAGCCATTCTTGGAGTCCATTTTGTACCAGTCCCCCTGAGGCCGGTCTGCGAATCGCCCGTGATACCAAGTGAGATGGGGCGGGCGTATCTCGGCGATGACCTTGAGGTTTTCCCACGTCTCGGAAGGTGACCCCTTGTAAAGCCCCTGAATAAGGTCGAGGTTCCAGTTTTCAAAGACCCGGCCGGCGATGGACGAGGCGCGGATGGGGACATCCCGCCTGTACCCGCGGGCGGCATATTTGAGTATCGCGTCGTCGAAGGACTGCACCCCGAAGCTTAAGCGGGTGAAGCCCTGCTCCCTGAGAAATCGCAGCTTGTCCTCGCCCCCGGGCGCGGTGATGGTGAGGGGACTGCCTTCGATGCAGACCTCCGCGCCGGGCAGGATGTGATACTCGTTCCGGATGACACTGACGATATCGTGAAGCGCTTCCTGTTCGAGAAGCAGAGGCGTCCCGCCCCCGATGTAGACGGACGAAACCGCCGTCGCCGAGCTTGCCAGCTTTGCCCCCCAGAATCTTAGTTCCCGCCTCAGCGCGTCAAGATAGCGAGCGACCTCGCCGTCGTCGGTCTGAGAACTCCTCCCCCTGCCGGCGTAGTGGGCTACCGCGTAGTGGCAGAACGTGCACCGCGTTTCGCAAAACGCGATGTGAACGTATAAGCTCGCATCGCTGCCGCAGTCGATGGCGTTAACTACGCCGAGCGGGTCCAGTGGCGTCAGCGAATCAATCGGGGGGTAGACGGCCACCGAATGGGAGCCGCCGAGGACGGTGTGGCTGATGCTGACTCCCGCGTCGTGGAGTGTCGGCAGAACGCCCGGCACCCCGAGCCGACGAAGCGACTCACCCGCTTCGTCAAAAGCAGCCGTTTTCGCTCTCATACTCTTACCTCCGAGAGACACACACGGACGCGCGCTGTTGCCCTTCAGCTACCCCTTCGCCTTCCTCCCCACCAGTATCAACTCCCCCGGATACTTCGATCCGTACGGGCTCTTGTCATAGTCGGAGTACACCGCCTCCACCTCGAACCCGCAGCGCGCCAGCAGGTGCTCCGCCTCAAAACGAAAGAAGTAGTGCCATGAAAACGCATGCACCCGGCGCTCCTCGCGGCCGTCAGGGTGCGTAAGGTAGTAGACGACCTCGATCTGCATGACTTGGCTGGCGTAGTCTCGCGAGACGATCTTATGGCGGCGCACTACCCGCCGCCCGTCCGGGATCGTAAACTCAGGCTCGTCGCCGAATTCCTGACCCACATTGTCTCGCGCCAGCGCTTCGAGCGAGGGGTTGAAAAGGTCAACGATCACCCGCCCGCCCGCGGCCAGATGCCGGTGAATCGTCTCAAGGCAGAGTATTTGATCTTTAACGGTGGTTAGACAATGAAACGGCCTGAAGGGCAGGGTGACCAATTTAAAGGTTTGTGCCAGATCGAAGTTTCGCATGTCGGCCTGAATCAGCCGGATTCTGGACCGCACCGCCTCCGGCTCGTCGAGCACCCGCTCACGGCACACCTCCAGCCTCTGCGGTGACAAGTCGAGGCCCACGATTTCAACCCCGGCCCGCGCCGTGGGAATCAGGATGCGCCCCGTGCCGCACCCCACTTCCAAGACCGGGCCGCCCGAGGCTTGCGCGGCTTCGATAAAGAAATCGAAATCCGGGCGCTTGCTGTAAGGCTCGACGTAGTCGCAGAAGTCAGCGATGTCGCGGCTTGCGGTAAGACCCATAGGAGCCCCCTCAGTCAGACTACAGATGAGGGGGGAAAGATATTAGGGGCGGGGCGGGGAGTCAACGTTCAACTGTCGGGCGCGAGGCGCGCAGGGCCCCGCGACCGGGTCGGACGGGCCGTTCGCCCCCCCCGGCTACCGCCCGAGTTGAAGTCATTAAATAACCGGAAACGGCCTCATAAATAGACCCGGCGCTGACGGGCAGCACATCTTTTGATAAATTTACAGGCGGCCCGGAAGGGTTGTACTTTTGTGGGCGGAGGCTCTTTGCTACAGTAATTGGGAGGAACATTTTCATGCCGTACAACCAGTTGTCACCCGAGGAAGAGCGGGTCATCGTCCACAAAGGCACGGAGAGGCCGTTCACCGGCGAGTACGAGACTCTGTTCTCACCCGGCACCTTCATCTGCCGGCGCTGCAACAACCCGCTCTATTCGGCGGAGGCTAAATTTAACGCCGGCTGCGGCTGGCCGAGTTTCGACGAAGAGTACCCGGGGAGCGTGGAGCGCCGCCCGGACGCGGACGGCAGGCGCGTCGAGATCATCTGCGCCCGCTGCCGCGCCCACTTGGGCCACGTCTTCGAGGGCGAAGGCTTCACCGATAAAGACACGCGCCACTGCGTTAACTCCCTCTCCGTCCGGTTCATCCCCGAAGGCCGGGAACTGCCGCCCGTGCTCGACGCCGACTAAAGCCGAGGCCGGTTCCCACGACGACGCCCGAGACCACCCGCCGCCGCCGACGAACGCGCGCCGGATGTCGCGGGGCGGGGGGAGAGAACGTCTTCCGGCCCGGAGCTGCCCGCGCCCCTCTCAAGAGGAGAGTGCTTTTATCTCCTTCGACAAATTGCTTCTGGCCCGCGCCTCAAAACGCGCGGCCAGCGGCCCGGTGTAATAGAGTCTCTCGCGCGGCAGAAAATTCGTGAGAACCTTCAGCCTCCCCTCCCGGTACGCGGCGTCCGGCACCCACGAGAACTCTCTCCTGATGGCCTCGCTGTAGGCGAGGTATGTCTCCTCCTCCGCCCCCAGAATCGACAGGTCGGCGTCGAGGAAGAGGCCGAGGTCGGGCTCGTCAACCTCGGCCTCGTGCCTCTCGGTCGCGAGGATGAGGCGCCGCGCGACCTCAACCCTTTCGGGCGGCACGCCCAGCTCGGCCATCGCGCGTGCGGCCAGCGCGGCGCTGTCCTCCTCGTTCGTCCTGCTCCGCGTGTCGTAGACCGCGTCGTGGAACCACGCGGCGAAGCGGAGGGCGTCGTAGTCCCCGGCGCTCGCCTCGAACTGCTCAAGCAGCCGCAGCACCTCGGCCACGTGGTGGAGGTTGTGGTAGTGGCGGCCGGGGGCTGAGTAATAGCGCGTCAGCGCGTCCAGCCACCTCCCGGCCGCCTCGCCGCCGGCCCCGTACGCGCCCGTCAGCGCGCGCCAGCCGCGGCGTAGAAACCGGAGGTCTGCTTCCGTCGCTCGGAGCGCGGGAAGGGGACTCATTAGTCGCGTCCTTACTTTTGCGGCATCCGGTAAGCGGCGCCCGCGGGACTAAACGCTTGACGGGCACCTCCCCCCGGCGAAATGTTGACGGGCGCGTCGGCCCTTCGCGCGCGCTTCATCCCCCCGACAGTGACGCGCGCGGGAGAATCGTGTCGGGGATGGGTTCGAGGAAGCGCGAGACGGGGGGCAGGATGTCGCCCTCCGCGGCGCGGAAGGCGTGCAGCGGGGAGACGAGGTAGAGGTAGCGCTTCGCGCGGGTCACGGCCACGTAGAGCAGCCGGCGCTCCTCCTCAAGGTCTTCGAACTCGTCGTAAGAGCGCGTCGAGGGGAACCAGCCGTCCGTCATCCAGATCACGAACAGCGCGTCCCACTCAAGCCCCTTCGCCGAATGGACGGTCGAGAGCGTCACGTAGCCGCCGCCGCGCGCCGGGCCGTCGCGCTGCGCCGCGTCCGACGGGTCGAGCGCCACGTCGGCGAGCAACTCCGAAGGGCTTTTGTACCGCTTCGCGATGGCCAGAAGGTGTTCGAGGTCGCGGCCGCGGCGCGGGTGGTCGTCGTAGCGGGCCTTGAGGATGGGCCGGTAGAAGCGCAGCACGGCGGAGAGCTGCGCGCCCGGCGATTTTTCGCCGGCGAGGCCGCCGAGCAGACGCGCCAGCCGGATCAACTGCTCCTGATAGGCGGCCCGCGCGGGGAACCTGAGCAGCCTCTTGAAGAGCCCCTCCTTCGACCGCGCCGCCCGGAACTCTTTCCGCTCGACGCCGAGGTGGTCGAGTATCTGGTTGACGGTCGCGTCGCCGATGTGGTCGATCAGCTTCAGGGCGCGGAACCATGAGAGCGTGTCGGAGGGGTTGGCGACCACGCGCAGGAAGGCCAGCGCGTCTTTGACGTGGGCGGATTCGGCGAACTTGATCCCGCCGTATTTGCGGAACGGGATGCCGTGCCGGCCCAGCTCGATCTCAAGGTCGAACGAGTGCGAGCCGGCGCGGAACAGGACGGCGATCTCGCCGGGCGGCACGCCCTCCTCGCGCAACTCCGCGATGCGCTCGGCCACGAAGCGCGACTGCTCGTTCTCGTCGCGGGCGCTGACCGCGACGGGCGGCTCGCCGCCCTCCACGCGCGAGAAGAGGCGCTTGGCGTAGACCTCCTCCGCCTCGGAGATGACGGCGTTGGCGACTTCGAGGATCGGCCGCGTGCTGCGGAAGTTCTCCTCCAGCTTGATGACGCGCGCGCCGGGGAAGAGGTCGGGGAACTCCAGCATGTTCCGGTGGCTCGCCCCGCGGAACGAGAAGATCGACTGGCAATCGTCGCCGACCACCGCGACGTTATCGTGCGTGGCCGCCAGCCGCCGCATGATCTGCGCCTGAAGCTTGTTGGTGTCCTGATACTCGTCCACCATGACGTAGCGGTACTGCTCGGAGAGCAGGCGGCACAGCTCCGCGGAGCCTTCGAGCGCCTCGCGCAGGCGCACGAGCAGGTCGTCGTAGGTGAGGAGGTGGCGCGCGCGCTTGAACGCCTCGAAGGAGTCGTACAGCTCCGCGAGCGCGCCGCGCTCGTCGGCGAAGTGCGGGTAGCACCGGCCGAGCACCTCTTCGAGCGTCCAGACCTTGTTGACCATCATGCTGAAGATGGCGCAGACGGTGCGCTTGCGCGGGAAGTGCCGGCCCCTCGCGAGCCGCATCTGCCGGCGCAGCAGGTCGATGAGGTCTTCGGTGTCGGACGGGTCGAGCACGGTGAAGTTGCGCGAGACGCCGGCCGCCTCCGGGTATTTTCGCAGGACGCCGTGCCCGAGGCTGTGGAAGGTGCCGCCCGAGACGCGCTGGCAGCGCGCGTCGGCGAGGCCGGCGGCGCGCGCCAGCATCGAGGCGGCCGCGCGCCGCGTGAAGGTGAGCAGCAGGACGGACTCGGGCCGCGCGCCCGTCTCGACGAGCCGCGCCACGCGGTAGACGAGCGTCCGCGTCTTCCCCGTCCCGGCCCCGGCGACGACGAGGAGCGGGCCTTCGGTCGTCGTCACCGCTTCGAGCTGCGCCTCGTTCAGCTCCCGCTCGTAGTCCACGCGCCGGGCGCGCGGCGCCGCCGCGACGCGCTTCAGCACCAGCTTCGGCTTAGTCTGCGTGGGCGCGGCCTGACCCAGTTCGAGGTCGCGCCTGAAGGCTTTGAGCTCCGCGGCCAGTTCGCGGACGGACTGGTGGCGGCGCTTCGGCTCCGTGTCGAGGGCTTTGGTCAGGATGCGCTCGACGCCGGGCGGCAGTTGCGACCTGAGCGCGTCGCGCAGCCGCGGCTGCTCGTGGAGGATGGCGTGCATCGTGTCGATCTGGTTGTCGCACGAGAAGGGGCACGCGCCCGTCAGCATCTCGCAGAGGACGACGCCGAACGCGAAGATGTCGCAGCGCAGATCGACGCGCCGGCCGAGGAGCTGTTCCGGCGACATGTAGTTGACCGTCCCCATGATCGTGCCCGACTGCGTCTCGACGCGGATGAGGGTCTTCTGCGCGCTGTCGGCCGCGGCCGCGCGCCCGCGCCGGGGGACGAGTTTGGCGATGCCGAAGTCCAGAATCTTCGCGTAGCCGTCGCGGCTGACCATGAGGTTCTCCGGCTTCAGGTCGCGGTGGACGATGCCGGCCTCGTGAGCCTTGGCGAGCCCCTCGGCGATCTGGAGCGCGATGTCGAGCGCCTCGCCGAGCTGGAGGGCGCGCGCCGCGATCTTCCGCCGCAGCGTCTCGCCCTCGACGTACTCCGTCGCCATGTAGGGGCGGCCGCCGTCCTCGCCGAACTCGTAGACGGTGAGGATGTGCGGGTGGTTGAGGGCCGAGGCGGCGCGGGCCTCCTGAAGGAAGCGGCGGCGGCGGTCTTCGTGGGAGGTGTATTCCGGCGGCAGGAGTTTGAGCGCCACGACGCGGTGCAGCTTCTCGTCGTACGCCTTGTAGACCGCGCCCATGCCGCCCGCGCCGAGCGACTCCATGACGCGGTAGTGCGCGACGTTGGTTTCGGGGATCACTTCCATGTTCGGCGTGGCGCGGTCGGGTCGAGTCTGAAGCACAATAATGGTACGAATAATTGACGCCGGGAGTGCGGTCGAACATTGACGCCGGGAGTGCGGTCGAATGTGGCCCGCGCCGTCGCCTTCGGCGTGGCGCCCGAAGGCCGCCGACCGCTTCGGGAAAGGGGCCGTCACGCGGGCGGCGCGGCCGGCACTATCCTCTTAATTCATCGGCGGGAGGCTGGTCAAGCGCAGCCCGCGTTAATTGTTCGCCCGCGCGAAAGGCGCCGGAAAAGTTATTCCCGAGACGCCGGGCGGGCCGCCCCGCCGCCGCCGACGGGCCGCCTCCGGGGCGGGGCGGGGCGTAAACTGCGCCGCCGGAAAGCAAAACTTTTTCCCATTGACAAAAGCTACGAACGCGCCTAGCATCGGCGCGCTGCCGTCGTCAACTTGCCCCGCCGCCGGGTGACGACAAGCCTCACGTTGTTCTCATCCAGTTGATCTTCGCGCGAGCCGCGGGCCCGCTCCTCCCCGCTCGTCGGCCGGTGCCCGCGGCCAGTCTCGTCAACAAGGTAAACGGCTTCGCCCCGCAACCTCTGACGACTCTCCCCGTTGATGACCGCCCGGCCCGGAAAGGATGCACATGCGCAAGCCAGAAGTGTCTCGCCCGCTGCGCTTCCCCGTCAACAACCAGATTCTCATGTCGCTGCCCCGCGACGAGTACCACGGCCTGCTCACGGGCCTGACGCCGGTGCGCCTCCCGCAGGGCAAAGTCCTGTGGGAGGTCGAAGAGAGAATCACGCGCCTCTACTTCCCCACCTCGGGGATGATCTCGCTGGTGTCCACGACGGAGTCGGGGTCGGTCGTCGAGGTGGGGATGATCGGCAACGAGGGCGTGGCCGGGCTGTCCGGGCTGCTCGGCTGTAGCGCCGCCCCCTACCGGGTCGTCGTCCAACTGCCGGGCGTCGCCATGCGCATCGGCCTCGACGCGATCCAGCGCGAGTTCGCGAGGGGCGGGCGGCTTCAGGGGTTGCTGCTGCGCTACACGCACGTGCTGCTGATGCAAATCTCGCAGTCGGCCGCCTGCAACCGCTTCCACACCGCCGAGCAGAGGCTGTGCCGCTGGCTGCTCACCAGCCGCGACCGCGCCGGCTCTGACGTCTTCCACCTCACGCAGGAGTTTCTCGCGCAGATGATCGGCACGCCGCGCTCGAACGTCGCGATGATCGCGGGCGGGCTCAAGGGCAAGAGGCTCATCACGATCGGCCGCGGCCGCGTCGAGATACTCGACCCGCGCGGGCTGGAGAAGCACTCCTGCGAGTGCTACAAGATCGTCAGCGACAGCCTCAAAGGGTTCGCGGCCGCGTGAGCGCCGCGGGCCGCGGGCGACTCTTTTTACCGTCTGTCCGGAAGCGCGAACCGACGCCGGCACGTGTGAACCGCCAATGATGAAGCTCACAGCCCAAACA
This sequence comes from Pyrinomonadaceae bacterium, assembly GCA_035563275.1. Classification (GTDB taxonomy): domain Bacteria; phylum Acidobacteriota; class Blastocatellia; order Pyrinomonadales; family Pyrinomonadaceae; genus QHXN01. Next base: position 10,323 of record DATMVI010000705.1, on the reverse strand, counting down.
CTAACGCTGCTCGTGGCGGCATCGCTCGCCCTGACGACGCAGGCCGTGCCGCGCCAGACTCGCAGGGCGCAGCAGCCGCCGCCCGCGACCGCGGCGCGGCCCTACTACCCCGCGCCCGGCGACTGGGAGCGGCGCGCGCCGCGGGAGGCCGGGATGGACGCCGCGCTGCTCAAGGAGGCGGTCGCCTTCGCCGTCGCCAACGAGTCGAAGGCCCCCAGAGACCTTGAGCTGGCCCACTACCAGACGTTCGGGCGCGAGCCGTTCGGCGAGCCGGTCGGCCCCTTCGCCGAGCGCGGCGACCCGGCGGGCGTCATCCTCCGCGGCGGCTACTTAGTCGCCGAGTGGGGCGACCCGCACCGCGTTGACATGACCTTCAGCGTCACGAAGAGTTTCCTCTCGGCGGTGGTCGGGCTGGCCCACGACCGCGGGATGATTCGACTCGACCGCCCGGCGCGCGAGTCGGCGGGGCCGGTGCTGGCGTTGGCCGACGGGCTCGGCGGCCGGAAGCCGGAGGGCTTGGCCGGTTCGCGGCTGCTCCGTCCGTTCGAGTCCGAGCACAACCGGAAGGTGACGTGGGATCACCTGCTGCGGCAGACGAGCGACTGGGAGGGGACGCTCTGGGGCAAGCCCGACTGGGCCGACCGCCCCGCCGCGAACCCCTCCGAGTGGCTGACGCGCCGGCGCCACGAGCCGGGCGCGGTCTACGAGTACAACGACGTGCGCGTCAACGCGCTGGCGCTGGCCGCGCTCGGCGTCTGGCGGCGGCCGCTGCCCGGCGTCCTGCGCGAATACGTGATGGAGCCCATCGGGGCCTCAACGACGTGGCGCTGGTACGGCTACGAGAACTCTTGGGTGGTGATGGACGGCGAGGCGGTGCAGTCGGTGAGCGGGGGAGGGCACTGGGGCGGCGGCATGTTTATCAGCGCCTACGACATGGCGCGCTTCGGCCTGCTCACGCTGCGGCGCGGGAGGTGGGGCGACAGGCAGGTGCTCTCCGAGGGGTGGCTGCGCCTCGCCACGACCCCGACGCCCGCGCAGCCGACCTACGGGTTTATGAACTTCTTCCTGAACACGGGCGGCAAGTACCTGCCGGGCGCGCCCGAGTCGGCCTTCGCGCACGTCGGCAACGGGACGAACGTCATCTACGTCGACCCGCAGAACGACTTGGTCGTCGTCGCCCGCTGGGTGGAGAACAAGGCCGTCGAGGGCTTGGTGCGGCGCGTCCTCGCCTCGTTACGCGAACCGGGAAGGTGAGGCTCGCCGCGCGCGCGGCGCTCGCCCCGAAGTCCCGGCCGCCGGTCGTCTCGGCATGCCGCCAACGCGCGAAGCTCCCTAAAGCTTACTCCGCTCCCGTGAAGGTTTCCGCATCGATCTCGCCGGCGACTATCTCGGCCGTGAAATAGGCCGCGACACGCACCGGCTTCCCCGCCATGCGCCGCAGCATCACGAGCTGCCCGACGTGCGTCAGGGCGTCGCCGACCGGGCCCTGAATGAGTTTCTCGACGGGGCAGGCCAGCGGCGCGCCCGACGCCAGATATGCGTCTAACTCTTTCGCGGCGGAGAAGAATCGCGCGACCCCCTCTCCCCACGGCAGCGGGGCGGACGTTAAATAAACTAACTCGCCCCTGACCAAGTGGAGGGAGCCTTCGAGCAGGTCGCCGACATGCGCCAGAATCTCTCCCGGCGTGCGGGTCGTGGCGTGCGCGCGGAACTCCGCGAAGTCCGGCGGCGCGTCCGCGACGGCCACGCCGCCGCGATAGGCCACCGTCGCGACGACGTGACGTAACACCTCGCGCTTGGGGTCTGGTGCCAAAGTTATGACCTCGCTTTCAGACTCTCGAAACGGGCGGACGAGTGGGCCGGTTGACGGGCCGCGGCCGCTTCAACGCGCCTCGGCAGGCGTCGGCGCGGGCGAGCGCGCGCACTCGGCCGCCCGCGCCCTGAGCAGCGCGCGCTCGCGCTCGTTCCGTGTGAGGGCGGCCGCGCGCTCGAACTCGCCGCGCGCTTCGTCGAAGCGGCCGAGCTTGGCGAGGAGGTCGCCCCGCGCGCTCGGCAGCAGGTGGTAAGACTTGAGTGACGGCTCGTCGGCCAGCGCGTCGACGAGTTCGAGCCCCGCGGCCGGCCCCGAAGCCATCGCTACGGCGACCGCGCGGTTGAGTTCCACGACGGGCGAAGGCGAAGCCTCGGCGAGCGCGGCGTAGAGTTCGGCGATGCGCGCCCAGTCGGTCTCTGCCGCCGCGCGCGCCCGCGCGTGGCAGGCCGCGATGGCGGCTTGCAGCGCGTAGGGGCCGGGTTCGCCGGTGAGCGTTTCGGCGCGCGCCAGCGCGTTCAGGCCGCGGCGGATGAGAAGCTGATCCCAGCGCGCGCGGTTCTGGTCGAGCAGCAGGACGGGCTCGCCCGAAGGGCCGACGCGCGCGCGCAGCCGCGACGCCTGAATCTCCATCAGCGCGACGAGGCCGTGAACCTCCGGCTCGCGCGGGGCGAGTTCGGCGAGGACGCGCCCGAGCCGCAGCGCCTCCTCGCAGAGCGCGGGCCGCACCCAGTCGGAGCCTTCCGTCGCCGCATAGCCCTCGTTGAAGATGAGGTAGACGACTTCGAGCACCGAAGAGAGGCGCGCGGCCAGCTCCTCGCCGCGCGGGGTCTCGAAGGGGACGCGCGCCCGCGTCAGAGTCCGCTTGGCCCGGACGATGCGCTGGGCGACCGTCGGCTCCGGGACGATGAAGGCGCGGGCGATCTCGTCGGTCGTCAGGCCGCCGAGCAGGCGGAGCGTGAGCGCGACGCGCGCTTCGGTCGGGAGCACGGGGTGGCAGGCGGTGAAGATGAGGCGCAGGAGGTCGTCGCCGACGGGGTCGTCGAGGGCCGCGTCGAAGTCCGGCGCGGCCCTCTCCAGCGCTTCGAGTTCGCGGGCGAGCTGCTCGTGCTTGCGCTCAAGCATCGTCCTCCGGCGCAGGGTGTCGAGGGCGCGGTGCTTGGCCGCGGCCATGAGCCACGCGCCGGGGTTCTGGGGGACGCCCGACTCGGGCCACTGTTCGAGGGCGGCGACGAGCGCGTCCTGCGCCAGCTCCTCGGCGAGCCCCACGTCGCGCACGAGGCGCGCGAGGCCGGCGATGAGTTTCGCCGACTCCATCCTCCACACCGTCTCGACGGTGCGATGTGTGTCCGCGGCTGCCACGGCCACACATCACACCATCACGCGGCGGCCGGCGCAAGGCGCGGCGCGTCAGGATTTCTTCTGTTCTTCGATCTGCGCGCGCAGCCGCTCCTCCTGCTCCCTCAGCTCGGGCGTGAACTCCGCGCCGAAGTCGCTCGCCTCGAAGACCGGCCGAATCTCTATCTCCGACACCTCGCCGTAGCCGGGGTCGCCCTCGTTGGGGGCCGGGATGCGCTTGACCCACTCGACGGCCTCCTCCATCGAGCGCACCTGCCAGAGCCAGAAGCCGGCGATGAGCTCCTTCGTCTCGGCGAAGGGGCCGTCGATGACGGCCTTCTGCGCGCCCGAGAACCTGACCCGCTTGCCCTTCGAACTCGGGTGCAGCCCCTCGCCCGCCAGCATCACGCCGGCCTTCACCAGCTCCTCGTTGAACTTCCCCATCTCGGCCAGCATCTTCTCGCCCGGCATCACGCCCGCCTCCGACACCGCGTTCGCCTTGATGATCACCATGACTCGCATCTTTATCGTCTCCTTAAGTTCTCGAATTCATGGCCGGGCCCCCGGTCTCCGCCGGCCGAACCCGGTCTCTACTTATACGACGAACGACGCGGGCCGAAATCGACAAGACATATTTAGTTTTCGGGAAATATTTTTCGGGGGCGGCCCGGCGGCCCCCGCAAGGTCAGCGGGATGCGTCAGCCGCGGCGGGCAGGAGGGTGGCGGCCAGCCCCGTGCTGTCGTTGGAGTGGGTGGCGTTCGAGCCGCGCCCGGCCGAGAACTCGATGGTGTCGCCGGCGGCCCCGATGACGCTCGCCGAGCCTAGTATTACCTGCGGCCTACCGGGCCCGATAGCTTTGCTAAATGGATTAACGCCCGCGGGCCGTCCCCCTATGCTCGCGAAACAATTCCAGAAGGCACGCCCTTATCTTTTCATACGTTGCTATGTGCGCGTGAAGTGTGGGGGTGTCGGATTCAGTGATTAAACGCTCTAGAGGGCCGTACCGGGGGAATCGTTCGAAAAATGAATTCGCCAGCCTGACCTCCGCCTCGCGCACCTGTTCTTCAGACCATTTTAAAACTCTCTCCTGCCAGCTACAGTAGCCGGCGATGGTGGAGAAAAAAACGTCGAGGTCAGGTATTAACCCGTCGTACTGCCCGCCCGCCTCGCGCAAAAGAGTCCTGCTATCCTCATACGGGAAAGGCAGGCGGGAAGCTGCCCGGCACAGGCGCTGACACTCTTCGATTATTTCTCTGATTCTTTTATCACTCATTAGTTGACGCGCCCGTACGACACGATTTTTCCGGCCTTGTCCTTGATAACATAATGGCCGTTCTTAACGTAGCGTTTCGCCCCGTCTTCGAGGGTCGTTACTTTGGCTCCTCGCAAGTTTCGAGCGAACCCCTCGGCCTTCCTTAAATACTGCCAGACGTTATTAGCGCCTACTTCGGCGCCGTGCTTGCCGAAGTGGTATTTAATCGTCTGGGAAAGGTTGCGGAACGTCCCGGTGCCCCACCCCCCGACGAGACGCTTGGCCTCGTTGAATCCTAACTTAATAGGCCCGCCGCCGCCGCCTCTGGTTAATGTCATGGCGGCCATCGAGATGGCTAAATCGGCTTTGCTTCCTCCGCGAAACTCATAATTCAGGTACGATCTGGTCGCGTTCCCCGCGCCTGTAATGTCGAACTGCATGATCATGTCGGTCGTAAGCTCTACCCCCTCCCCGACGCGATCCATGTAGCCCTGTATTACTTGCTCTTTATTGCCCATCGGGCCCGAGTTGGTCTCTTCCTGCGGCGGCGCATTCTTACCCGCCGCCCTCAGGAGTGGCGCCCCCAGCGAATTGATGACCTCCGTTACCGACTTAATGAACTTGTCAACAGCATTGGAGCTCTTACCCTCTTGCTGTCGATGCCCGTCAGGGTCAATGTATCGGAGCGGGTTGTTAAGGCAATAATGGTACTTATTAAGTGATTGAGGGTCTGCTAACTCGGCATAGAAAGTCGGATTCTCCGCGGCATCTCCCGCGAAGTTAAACAACTCCTCCGGCCCCCCGTTAAATTCATCCGGTGACGTAAAACGGCCCATTGTCGGCGAGTAGTAGCGGGCGAGGAAGTAGTCAAGCCCCGTCTCATCGTCTCTCTCCTTAGAAGTGAACCCCTGCCGCACACCGTCCTGCTGTGAGTAGCCTCGGTTTGTCGCTCTGCCGGCGACGCCCGCGGCCAGCTCCTCGCCGAAGGGGAGGTAGTCGTGGCGCGTCACGCCCGAGAGCTGCCCCGTAGCGTCCACGACCATGCGCGGGGTGCCGAGGTGGTCGGTGACGAGCCAGCGGGCCGCGCCGGCGGCCGCGGCCGGCAGGAGGGTGGCCGCCAGCCCCGTGCTGTCGTTGGAGTGGGTGGCGTTCGAGCCGCGCCCGGCCGAGAACTCGATGGTGTCGCCCGCCGCCACGGCCGCCGTCAGCGCGAAGGGCGCCTGCGCGCCGTGGCCGGTGACGGCCGCGGTGAAGAGGGGCGCCCCGTTGTGCGTCACCGTCACGTCGGAGGTCGTCCCGACGCTGTCGAGGCCCTGAAAGCGGCCCGACACCACGTAGGAGCCCGCGGCGGGCGCCGTCCACCGCACGACGCTGCGCTCGCCGCTCGGGCCGGGGTGGAGGTTCAGCAGGTCGGGCGGCTGCGTGACCGAGGTCGCGCCCGCGTAGGTGTAGTCCGACGAGGTGACGTTCTTCGTCACCATCGGGCAGCAGGCGGTGGCAGAGGTCGCCCACGTCTTCGCCCCCGCCCCGAAGAGCGAAGGGGCCGAGGCGTAGGCTGTGAACGTGCCACCGGAGGCGGGCCGGGAGCCGTAGGCCCACGCCCCCGAGGGGTTCTGCGTCGCCGAGAAGTTGGAGACGGCGTCGTGGAGCTGGGCGCCGGCCTGCGCCGCGTCGAGCGTCACTAGCAACTCGCCCCCGCGGTAGCCGTACTCCTTCCGCGGCGACGAGGGCGCGGCATTGGCCGCGTACTCGGCCAGCAGCTCCCCCTCGATGCCGTAGACCTGCCAGACCTCGGCCGCCGCGCCCGCGTCGCGCTTCACCCTCCGGCCGTCGGCGTCGTAGGTGTAGACGGCCGTCTGTAACTGACCGGAGAGGAACTGCGCCGAGGTCATGCGCCCCTCGGCGTCGTACGAGCGCGTGCCGGAGCCGGTGTAGGTGTCGCTGGTGAGGTTGCCGGCCGCGTCGTAGCTCATGGTGTAGCCGGCCGGCGGCGACAGGCGGTTGTTGGCCGCGTTGGCGGTGAACTGCGGCTCCGGGATCGAGTAGGTCGGGTTCGCCCCGAAGACCTGCGTGCCGGCGGCGTTGATCGTCCGGTTGCCCCAGCGGTCGTAGTCGTAGTCCTGCACCCAGAGGTTCTGGTCGTTCTGCACCTCGCGGACGGAGGCGAGGCGGTTCAGCGAGTCGTAGTCGTAGAAGAAATTGGTCTGCCACCAGCCGCTGATCTGTTCGTCGTTCGGGACGAAGACCATCTGCTTGCGCAGGTTCCCGTTGTTGTCGGACTTGCTCTCGGTCCACGCGGCCGTCGCGCTGTAGACGTTGAGGATGGCGCCGCGGTTCCAGTGGCCGGGCTCGTCCGACGTGATGCTCTTGGTGCCGACGCGCACCTCCGAGAGCTGCCCGCGCTCGTTGTAGAAGCGCTTGCTGTAGAGCGGCGTCTCGGTGCCGAAGCGCTCCTGATTCCTCCCGCCCAGCTCGTCGTATGTGACGCCCGAGGAGTAGGCGCGCGCGGCCCCGTCGCCGAGGTTGCCGGAGAAGGAGGCGGGCCGCCCGGCCGCGTCGTAGGTGTAGGAGACGCGGCGGCCCGAAGGGTAGGTCTGCGAGGTGACGTTGCCCGCGAGGTCGTAGGCGCGCGTCACGCCGAAGGAGGCGCCCCACGCGCCGCCCGACCAGAACTGCTGCGAGTAAGCCTCCGGCTGCCCCTCCTCGTCGTAGGCGGAGACGGTCGTGCGCGAGACACTCGCCGCCTCGCTCTTCCACGCGCGCCCGCGGCCTCCCGTCGCCAAGTCGTAGTAGCGGGTCACGTCGGGCGTCGTGTCCGAGTAGTTGACCGTCCGGTTGCGGCTCAGCGCGTCGTAGGTGTAGGTGGTGGTGACGCCCCGCGCGTCCGTCCTCGTCAGCAGGTTGCCGGCCGCGTCGTACGCGTAGGAGAGCGACCACTGCGCGTTGGCGGTGACGGGGTCGGTGCCGGTGATCGAGGCGTTCGCCGCCTGCTCGGGGCTCTTCGCGCGGGTGAGGCGGCCCAAAGAGTCGTACATGAAGAAGCGGAGCTGCGTGCCCTGCGCCACCTTCCGGAGGTTGCCGAGCGCGTCGTAGGTGTAATAAGTCGGCTGCGCCGGGCTGCCGGAAACGTCCAACGCGCCGGAGGCGTTCGGCTCGTCGACGCGCACGAGGCGGCCCGCGGCGTCGGTGACGCTGCGGCGCACCTTGCCCGCCTGATCGGTGACCGTCACCCGGTTGCCCGAGTAGACGGTCGTCACCGCGGCGTTGTCCGGCTTCGTCGTGAAGGCCGTGATACGCCCGAGCGCGTCGTACTCCGTCTCACTCCACTTGTCGGTGGAGAACATCGCCGCCCCGGCCGCCGCGCGGTAGGTCATCGAGGCGCGCCGCACGCGCCCGAGCGCGTCGTACTCGGTGTCCGCCGTGGCCCACGGCTTCGCCGCGTCCTGCTTCTCGTGGCTCATCGAGCGGTAGGGGCGGCCCAGCCGGTCGAAGTACTGGTAGGAGTCCAGCCGGCGGTTCGCGTCGAGGTCGGAGAGCGTGCGCACGTAGAGGTTGCCCACCGCGTCGCCGTACTCGAAGTCGGTGCGCGCGCCGCCCGGTCTGACGACGGCCTTCGGGCGGTCTAACTCGTCGGCCGCGTCGTACTCGAACGCGGTCACCTTGCCGTTGGGGTCGGTCGTCGAGTAGACGAGGCCCGTCCAGAAGTCGTACTTCGTCGCGGTCGTCAGCGCCGTGCTCGACCCGTGGGTGCCGGCCGGGTCGGGGACTGGCGAGGCGGTCGAGGTCTGGAAGGCGTAGGTGTTGGCCGTGAAGGAGCCGCCGCAGCCCAAGCCCGGCCCGTTGCAGAACGAGCTGCCGTAGCCGACCGAGGAGAGGTGGCCGCGCGCGTCGATGGTCTTAAGGACGTTGCCGGCCACGTCGTACATCGTCGAGACGGTGACGGCGCCCGTCTGCGCCCCGGCGTCCGCGTAGGAGGTGACGCCGGTGACGTTGCCGCGCCGCGTGAAGCCCGCGGGGTAGTTGGCGGTGTCGAGGCCGGTGATGGCGGTGTAGGTGACGAGCGGGTCGTGCCGCGCGTCGGCGGCGGCGTCCGAGTAGTTGTCGTACTCGTAGGCGGTGCGCGACAGCTTCGTACTGCCGGCCGCGTCCGACGAGACCCAGACGAGCGAGGGCAGCGAGCGCAGGTGCGCGCCGACGGCCGGGTCGGCGTCGGCGCCGACGTAGGCGGCGGCCGTCACGTAGTCGGTGTGCGTGCGCCGGATGAGCGCGCCGGCCGCCCCCGCCCCGAAGTCGTATTCGTAGGCGTCGGTGCGGTTGTTGTACTGGTCGTAAGCGTAGGTCTGCTTCGAGACGAGGTTGGGCGTCACGTCGGCCAGCGTCATCACGGTCTGCGCGACGCGCGGGTCGTTGGGCGGCTCAAGGTCAGACCCGAGCGTCCACCACGGGATTGAGGCGCGCTGCGCCCACGTCTGCTCCGTCCGCCGCAGCACGGTGGTGCCGTCGGCGGCCAGTTGCTCGGTCTTGTACTCCCGCCCCTCGCGCCACGTCCCGTAGGAGATGGCGCCGGGCCGCGAAGGGTCTTCGAGCATCGACTCGAAGGCGTCGCCGTAAAAGTAGTGGCGGCTGCGCGAGAGCAGCGCCCCGGCCCCGTCCCTCGTGCTCACCTCGACCATCGAGTTCGGGCTCTGGTTGACGCGGGCGTACTGCGTCTTCTGCGCGGGGGTTGTGCCCGAAGTGTAGGCCCTCCGCTCGGTGACGTAGCGCTGGATGGCGGCGTTGTCCTGATCCGTCACCCCGTCCCAGTCGTACTCGAAGGCCCCGCCGGTGGGGAGGACGACCCGCGCCAGCTCGCCGTAAGGGTTGTAGTAGAGCTGGTAGCGCCGCCCGTCCGGCAGCTCCACCTCCGAGACCCGAGACGGGTTGTACTGCGTCGTGGTGCTGGCCGAGTTGAGCGGGAAGAGTTGGTAGTGAGTCTTCAGCGTGTAGCCCGCGCGCAGCCGCGCCGAGAGCGAGGCGTACCAGACGCGCACCCTGCGCGCCGCCCCGCCGAACCCCTTGTAGGCGATCTCGTCGTAGTGGCGCACCCCGTCGTCGTAGGTGAAGGTGACCGCGCGGCCGAGCTGGTCGGTGGCCGAAGAGACCCGGCTGCCAGTCCCGTAGGCGAAGGTTACCTTGTTGCCGTTGCGGTCGGTAATCGAGGCGACCGTCCCCCCGGAGATGACGTAACGCGTGCCGTCGGCTAAGAGCAGCACGCCCGAAGGGTAGAAGAGCTTCTGGGCCTGCGAGAGCGTCGGCGAAACGTAGTCTTTGATCTCCGCGCCGGAGATGAAGGTGGCCGACGAGCCGTCGGCCGTGACGAAGACGGTGCCGCGCGAGAAGCCGTCGCGGTTACCCGTCTCCGGGTGCCACACCTCCACCTTCGGCTCGCCGCCGGACGCCGCGTCGCGCAGCTCGTACTCCGTGCCGTCTGCCCCCGTGAAGGTGAGGCGCGTCAGCGTCCGCAGTTGGACCTCGGCCAGTATCCCCGTCTCGCCGCCGCTGCCGTCGGGGACGTAGCTGCGGCCGTCCTCGTGCGCGGCCCGGCGCCCGTGCATGACGCCGGGGCCGTAGCCCGGCTTGATGCCCTGCCACCAATTCGGGTTCGGCGCCAGCGGGGTGACGCCCGCGGGCGTCGTCTGGCCGGCCTTGACGACCCACTTCTGCTCGACGGGGAGCGTCACGGTGTAGCCGGCCGAGCCGCGCCCGCCGACGCCTTTGAGGGGCAGGCGGAAGCTGAGGCTGCCGCCGTAGAGGTTGACCGTCTCGAAGCCGGAGAGGGCGTAGGAGCCGACCGGGGAGCCCGGCGCCAGTCCCGACGGGGTCTTGCCGTCGGTGGCGCTCGTCTGCGCCGGCGCGGGGGCGGCGCAGGCCAGCGAGAGTAAG
>DATMVI010000704.1:0-4566 GCA_035563275.1 Pyrinomonadaceae bacterium | reverse complement strand
CGTCGGCCACCGTGACGCGCTCGACGCCCTCCGAGTTGTGCGCCAGATCGTAAGCCGCGCCCAGCCCCATGCGCCCCGCGCCGATGATGAGAATTCTCATAGAAGGAAGTGGTCAGTAGACAGTAGTCAGTAGCCAGTAGTCAGTAGCCGGTAGGAAGACCTTCGGCGGCGAACCGTCGGCGTTAAAGCGTCGGCATCGGTAACGCGGCAGCGCTACTGTCTACCGACTACCGACTACTGTCTACTCTTCACGAGCACGTCGTGATCGTGCTGTGGCACTGGGAATCGCGGTCGAGCCAGCCCTCGACCTGCTTGTGGCGGACGCGCGCCCAAGTGCCTTTGCAGCCCGTCAGGGTGACCTCGGTCTCGTTGGGGAGGCGGAGGAGGACTGGCGCCCTGAGGCTCGGCGTCTTGAAGATTTTGACGCGCGGCGCGCCCGGGTCGAGCCCGGCGTAGTTCTTCGTCTGCGTGACGAGCATCGGGCCGTAGACCCAGCCCGCGCCCTTGAAGACCACCTCGCCCGTGTCCTGCGACTCGGCCCCCTCGACGCGCAGCCACTGGCCGGTCGCCCCCGTCACGTGAACCATGATGTTGTACTCGAGTTGCGGCAGCCTGCCGACGACCTCGAACTGCTTGCCGGGGCCGGAGCGCACGTTGAGCCCGGCCGGGTCGGGGTCGCCGAGGTAGGCCCAGATGTCGCAGCGCGTCTCGGCCGCGGTCACCTGCCGCGCGCCGCCCGCCGCCGGCGCGAGCAGGGCCGGCAGGCACAGCGCCGAAGCCACGATCAGTCGCCATCTCATCTCGCCTGAGACCTCCGATAGATTCGCGCTTTCCGATCCGCTCATCAGCCGTCAGTCGCCGGCGCGGCGCGGGGCCAGATTGCTGTGGCGGTAGCTGTAGAAGAAGTAGATGATGAGGCCGGCGAGCAGCCAGAGCAGGAAGCGTATCCAGTTGGTGATGCCCAGCTCGGTCATCAGGTAGCCGCAGGTCAGGAGCCCGAGGACGGGGATGAGCGAGAGCCTGTAGACAAAGCACAGCACGGCCAGCGCCGCCGAGGCGACGACGTAGATGAGCATCGGTATCTCGTGCTTGAAGACCTCCCACCCGCGCGCGCCCGTCTCCGGGTCGTGGAAGGCGAAGTAGTTCGTCAGCGTCTCGCGGTAGAAGAGGAAGAAGACGAGCCACGCGCCGACGTACAGGGCCGGGACGATGAAGCGCGAGTCGACGTAGGGCACGAAGCGCCCGCCCTTGTTGCCCGTCAGAATCAGCACGCCGCCGCACACCAGCACGAAGGCGAAGAGCGTCCCGATGCTCGTCAGGTCAGTCACCTCCGTCAGGTTCATGAAGAGCGACGGGATGGCGACGACGAGGCCGGTGACGAGCGTGGCGAACCACGGCGTCTTGAAGCGCGGGTGGATGGCCGAGAAGATTTTCGGCAGCAGGCCGTCGCGCGACATCGCCATCCAGATGCGCGGCTGCCCGAGCTGGAAGACGAGCAGGACGGTGGCGAGCGCGACGACGGCCGAGACGGCGACGATGCCCGCCATCCACGGCACGTTCGCGCCCTCGGGGCCGAAGACGTAGGCCAGAGGGTCGCCCACGGCCAGAGACTTGTAGTTGACGATCCCCGTCAGCACCAGCGCGATCAGGATGTAGAGCACCGTGCAGATGATGAGCGAGAAGATCATGCCGCGCGGCAGGTCGCGCTGCGGGTTCTTGCACTCCTCGGCCGTGGTCGTGATGGCGTCGAAGCCGATGTAGGCGAAGAAGACGGCCGAGACGCCTTGCAGCACGCCGCCGATGCCGTTGGGCGCGAACGGCGACCAGTTGTCGGCGCTCACGTAGAACGCGCCGACGACGATGACGAGCAGCACGACCGACACCTTGAGCGCCACCATCGCGTTCGACGCGCGCTTCGACTCGCGGATGCCGACGTAGACGAGCGCCGTCACGAGGAAGACGATGCCGAGCGCCGGCAGGTCGCAGACGATGGGCAGCCCCGCGACGCGCGGCGCGGTCGTCCACGCCGCGTGCGCCGTGCGCATGGCGTCGGTGATCTCGGCCGCCTTGCCCTCGGCCGTCAGCTGGTTCAGGGCCTCGAAGCCGCGCGAGGCCGAGAGGAAGTCCATCGTCAGGTAGGCCGGGACGTGTATGCCGTCGGTGATGCCGAGGGCTTCGATGCGGATGCTGGAGAGCAGCCCCGTGAAGTAGTCGCTCCACGAGATGGCGACGGCGATGTTGCCGATGGCGTACTCGATGAGCAAGTCCCAGCCGATGATCCACGCGACGAGTTCGCCGAAGGAGGCGTAGGCGTAGGTGTAGGCCGAGCCGGCGACGGGAATCTGCGAGGCGAACTCGGCGTAGCAGAGCGCCGAGAAGGCGCAGGCCACGGCCGTGAAGACGAAGAGGAAGGCGACGGCCGGGCCGCCCGAGGCCGAGGCGTTGCCGATGGTCGAGAAGATGCCGGCGCCGATGATGGCGGCGATGCCGAGCGAGGTCAGGTCGACGACGCCGAGCGTCTTCCGCAGGTGCGGGTGTTTCTCTTCGAGTTCGCCGTGGTCGCCGTAGCCGAGCGCGGCGTCCTGCTGAATCTGTTCGATGGGTTTGCGGCGGAGCAGGTTCGAGAAGCTCATCGTCAACACAGTCCGAGGCTGTCAGTCTGGTAGAGCTTGGCCCGCGAAAGGAGGAATCGGGAACGTGGCCCGGCCGGCGGAGTTTGTCACCAACTAAAGGCGAAAGCAAGAAGGAAAAAGGGCGGAGGGCGGCGGGCGCCGGGTAGAGACGAGTTGCTTCCCCCGGCGCCCTCCGCCCCCCTCGGTTACTTGGCGGCCTCGGTCGGGAGGTTGGCCTTCTGCCACGCGGCCAGCCCGCCGAGCAGCGCGGCCGTCTTCTCGTAACCCTGCGGCTTGAGGTCGAGCGCCGCACCGGCGCTCTGGCTTTCGTTCGGTCAAGCACAGTAGAAGACGAGCAGCTTGTCCTTCGGCAACTCCCTGCCGCGCGTCGCGACCTCGCCGCGCGGCAGCGAGATTGACCCCTTGATGTGCCCGCCGTCGTACTGCTCCTTCGTCCGCACGTCCACGATGACGGCCTCGCCGCGGTCAACCATCTCCTTCGTCTCGGCGACCGTCAGGCGCCGCACGACGTTGGCCGGGGCCTGCACGGGGACGTTCGCCACGGGCAGGTTCTGCGCCTGCCCCGTCGAGGCCGGCGAGGCGGCCGCGTTCGCGCCGCCCCGCGCCGTCTCGGCCCCGTCCGGGGCCTTGCACGCCGCCACCAGCAGGGCCAGCGCCGCGCCGTTCGCCACCAACACGCTCAACAGAATCTTTCTCATCTCACCCCTCAAAAAAACAGTCTGGAGTCCGGAGCCCGGAGTCGGAACGAGCCCGCCCCAGCGGCGGGCTTAAAGAGTACGGACTCGGCACTTTCGGGTATAGCATCGCACAGGAGGGCGGCCGGGCGGAAGCGGCCGGGCGGCGGGAAAAGCTTTCGGCCGGCGCGCGAACCGTGCTGTAGAAGCCGAAACTTTTTCAGCCCGACAAGTTTTCGTGGAGCCGGACGAGCCGCGTCCCCGGAGCCGGAGGTGAGGATGAGAGTCAGCAGGGGGCGGCCGCCGTCGCCCGAACCCAAGCGCGCGGGCCGCGCCTCGCCGCGAAGGTCGGCGACCGCGTCGCCCTCGGCCTCACCTCCTTCCGCGTCCTCCCCAACTACGCCCTCGCCTCGGAGGGAGGGGCGAAGACGGTAGACGGCAGACGGTAGAAAGAGCTTCGGCGGGCGTTCGGCTTGATGCCTCAACGCCCGCCGAAATTGTTTTTCTACTGGCTACTTCTTCCGTTATTTCCTGAAAATCCCGATCACGTCGGGGAGGAACTCGCGGATGACGTTGTAGATCATGTCGTTGGGAAACGAACGGGCGATGCGGCGCAGCGTGGCGTCGGTGCCGACGCGGTCGTGGCCCGGCGTGCTCCGCTCCCAGAGGTTCGACAGCCCCGCGGCCGTCACCACCCCGGCGAAGCGCGAGACGTTGGGCTGGAGGTTGCCGTTGTCGCCGCGGGTGACGAAGACGCGGCTGACGGCGTGGCCCGTGCGGTTGAGGAAGCCCTTCTTGGTGGCGCGCTCGTAGCGCGGGTCTTGCTTGAAGAGCACGGGGTAGACGCCCGAGGCGAAGAGGGTGCGCGTCGCGCGGTTCGCCACGTTGCGGCCGAAGCGCGCGGCCCAGTCGCCGAACTCGTCCTCGAAGTCCTTGTCGGGCAGCTCGTCCTCGCCCAGCTGCGTGAGCGTGGCGCGGAAGGCCGAGAGCGCGTAGCCCTGCGGGCTGAGGAAGGCCGACTTGAACGCGCGGCTCATCTTCTGCTCGGCCGTGAGCGGGACGTAGGGCTGCGCGGCGGGCGTGGGCTGCGCGCTCGGGTCTTGGGTCGTCTGCGGGAAGAGGCGCGCGGCCGCCCCCTCGTCGCGCCCGAACTCGAAGCGCGCGGCCGGCTTGGCCTCGGCCTCCGCGGCGGGCGCCGCTTCCGGCTTCGCGGCGCCGGCCGCCGTCGCGGCTTCGGGCTCGGCCGAAGGCTTCAGGAG
>DATMVI010000703.1:0-2007 GCA_035563275.1 Pyrinomonadaceae bacterium | reverse complement strand
GCATGATTTCATCGAGTTGTTCAACCGCGGGCAGGAGGCGGTTGACCTTTCGGGGTGGTCTGTCCAGTACGCGAGCGCCGCGGGGTCGAGCTGGCAGGTCACGGCGCTCGCCGGCTCGGTCGGGCCGGGCCGTTACTACCTGATCCGGCAGGCGCCGGGCGGGGGCGGGTCGCAGGCGTTACCGGCGCCCGACGCCTCCGGCAACATCATCATGTCGGCCACCGCCGGCAAGGTCGCGCTCGTCCGTCAAACCACGCCGCTCGTCGGGGCCTGCCCGCCGGGCGGCGTGATTGTCGATTTGCTCGGCTACGGCAGCACGGCGAACTGCTCCGAAGGCAACCCGCGCGCGCCGATGCCGAGCAATAACGTCACGGCCGCGCTGAGGAAGGAGGGCGGCTGCGCGGACACGGACGACAACGCGGCCGACTTTGAGACCGGCCCGCCCTCGCCGCGCAACGGCGACACGCCCGCGCGCCCCTGCGTCGAGGGCGCCGCGCAGACGTTCCCGCCCGCCTCGTACGGCGGCGCCGACTTTCTTCCTTCAGCGGATGAGTTTTTCGGACGAGACGGGCCTGCGGCCGGCGTCGTTCACCTTCGCGCCGCTTTCACCTCACCACGCCCGCGAGCGGGCTTGAGGCGCTGGCGTAAAGGCGCTTCGGCATCCGGCCCGCGAGGTACGCGAGGCGCCCGGCCTCGACCGCGAGGCGCATGGCCTTAGCCATCCGCGCGGCGTCCTGCGCCTCGGCAATCGCCGTGTTCATCAGCACCGCGTCCGCGCCCAACTCCATCGCCACCGCCGCGTCGCTCGCCGTCCCGACGCCCGCGTCCACGATGATGAGCGCGTCGGGCAGTTGCTCGCGCATGATGCGGAGGTTGGCGGGGTTCTGCACGCCGAGGCCCGACCCGATGGGCGCGGCCAGAGGCATCACGCCCGCGCAACCCGCGTCCAGAAGCTTCTTCGCCATGACGAGGTCGTCGGTGAAGTAGGGGAGCACGGTGAAGCCTTCGCGGACGAGCGTGCGGGCGGCTTCGAGCGTCTGCTCGTTGTCGGGGAAGAGCGTCACCTGATCGCCGATGACTTCGAGCTTGACGAGGTCGGTCCGCAAAGCCTCGCGCGCGAGCCGCGCCGTGCGGACGGCCTCCTCGGCCGTGTAGCACCCGGCCGTGTTCGGCAGGACGACCAGCTTCGGGTCGAGGTGGTCGAGGAAGGATTCCGTCTTGCGGTCGAGCGGGACGCGGCGCACGGCCACCGTCACCATCTCCGCGCCCGACGCGCGGTGCGCCGCCTTCATCTCCTCGAAGCCGCGGTACTTGCCCGTGCCGACGATGAGGCGCGAGCCGAAGCTGCGCCCGGCGATGTTGAGCGTCTCTGTGCTGGAGGAAACTGCCGTGGACATGTTCGGATGACGGTCTTTCTCAAGGATAAAGTCCGCCACCAATTTACACCCGAAGCACGCGAAAGAAAAACGGGCGTAAAGTTTCGCGCCCCGAGTTTCAGGTTCCGAGTTAAACGCAGAATTGTCTTTAACTCGGAGCCCGAATCTCGGGGCGCGAAACTTTACGCCCCGCCGCCGACGAAGTGGACGATCTCGACGCGGTCGCCTTCGCCGAGGGCGCGGCCGGGCCACTCATCCCGGCGGACGACTTCGTAGTTCAGCTCGACGGCGAGCCGCTCCGGGGCGAGGTCGAGCAGGCGGACGAGGCCTTCGAGCGTCGTCGCCTCGGGCACTTCCCTCGCCTCCCCGTTGACCGTGATGAGCAAGGTTCGGCCCCTCAATATTGATGAATGATGCGGCGCAGCTCGGCCACGTCCGGGCCGGCCGCGGCGCGGATGATGATGGCCGCGCGCCCCGAGGTGAAGCGCGGCAGCAGGGCGCGGACGACCGCCACGCCTTCGCGGTCGGTGCGCGTCGAGAGGACGAGCGGGCGGAAGGAGGTGCCGAGGACTTTGATCGTCACCGAGGCGTCGGCCGCCGCGCGGTGGCCGTACGCGCCGCGCCCGACCTG
>DATMVI010000702.1:0-6248 GCA_035563275.1 Pyrinomonadaceae bacterium | reverse complement strand
GGTCGTCGCCTCGGCCGGCAACTCGGGCCCCGGCGAGGGCACGGTCGGCTCGCCCGCCGCCGGCCGCCACGTCATCTCGGTCGCCGCGACGACGCACCCCGGCGCGGCCAACGCCAACTGGTCGGCCGACCTTTTGCAGGCCTCGGCCTTCCCGGCCGGGCAGACCGGCGGCGTCACGCCGGCGAAGGGACTGGCGGCGGCCCCCGGCACGCCCCGCCTCAAGCTCTACCCGATGGTCGGCACGCCCGACCCGGCGGCCGACTCCGTCGCCCAGCGCTACGTGCTCGTCAACAACCCGACCGTTCTCTACCCGGCCGCCGTCGCCGGCCGCATCGCGCTCATCAAGGACTCGGGCCTCGCCTCGGCCACCTTCTTCGACATCGCGGCCTCCGCGACGGCGGCCGGGGCCGTCGGCTGCATCCTCATCAGCACGACGACCAACCCGACGGCCGTCAAGGGAACCATCCCGTGCGCCATCATCTCGCCCGAGGACGGCGAGGTGTTGGTCGACGCCATCTCCCCGGCCGACGACAACGCCGTCGACCCGCCCAACGGCGCGGTCTCGGAACTCCCCGTGCGCCTCAACCCGTACCTCGCGGACGTTTTCTCGGCCACGACCACCGCCTTCAGCTCGCGCGGCCCCGTGCAGGGCCTCGGGCAGATTAAGCCGGACGTGACCGCGCCCGGCATCAACGTCGTGAGCGCCACGGTGCGCGTCGGCGCGGCGACCCCCGACGGCGGCACGATGTTCGACCCGACCGGCTACACGCTGGCGACGGGGACGAGCTTCTCCGGCCCGCACGTGGCCGGCGTCGCCGCCCTCCTCAAGCAGGCGCACCCCGACTGGACGCCCGACGTGATCCGCACCGCGCTCATCAACTCGGCGACGAACATGCGCACCGCCGCGGGCGCCTTCGCCCCCTTCGGCGCGTCCTCCGAGTCGATCCTCGATCAGGGCGGCGGCCTCGTCGAGGTGAACCGGGCCGTGAACATCAAGGCGCTGATGGGCGTCGCCGGCGACGGCATCAGCGCGCCCGGCATCCTCGGCAGCCACTCCTTCGGCGAGTGGCCCGTGCTCAACAACCGCGTCGTCAACACGCGCGAAGTCACCGTCACGCTGCGCGACCTGACGGGGCAGGGCGGCACCTACAACCTCTTCACCGACGCCAACCGCGGCTTCGACGCGCCGGGCGTCTCGGCGACCGTGAGCGACTCGCAGGTCGAGGTGCCCGCGGGCGGCGAGGTCAGCTTCAAGGCGCGCATCACCGTCGACGGCGACGCGGCGCGCGACGACGCGCCCCGCCAGCTCCAGTGGTACGTCGTCGCCGTGGTGGCCGGCACGAGGGGCGCGGCGAGCGCCATCCGCATGCCGATGTACCTGAAGGCGACGCCCTCGCTGCCGTCCGACGCCGTCTCCGGCTCGGAGGCCGAGACCTTCACCGGCACGGTGGCCGCGGGCGACGCGGGCGTGCAGCGCGACAACGGCCTCTACGTCGCCGGGGGCACGACCTACGTGGACGTGCCCGTCGAGGTGGACGCCGCGACGCTCAAGCTCGACGCGACGCTCACGTGGGAGCAGACGGAGGCGCCGGGCGCGGGCCTCGCCCTGCCCGACCTCGACTTCCTGCTCTTCGACCCGAACGGCAACGAGCTGGCCTCGTCGGGCAACAGCACCGGCCCCGAGCGCGTCGCGGCCGACACGACCATCCCCGGCACTTACGTCTACCGCGTCTACGGCTGGGCCGCCGCCAACACCAACTTCACCGTCGAGAGCACGAAGCTCAAGGGCGGCGCTCCGCCCTCCGTCCGGCCCTTCGCCGCCGACCTCGCGCTCGGCGACGAGCGTCTCGACTTCGACGGCAGCTACACGCTCGCGTGGCAGCCGCAGGGGCCGGTCGAGGCTTACGAGATCGAGGAGTCGACCGACGGCGTGAACTTCGCGCCCGTCCGAAGCGTGCCGGGCACGCAGACGAGCGCCGACTTCGCGGGCGTCGCCGACGGGCGGCGCGGCTACCGCGTCCGCTCGATCACGCCGGGCCGCGTCGGCAAGTTCGTCACCCTCCCGAGCAACGTCGAGTCCATCACGGTCGCGCGCCGCGAGGCCGTCGATGCGTCGGGGGCCATCTCGCCCGTCAACAAGGCGGTCGTCTTCGGCGCGGGGGCGACCGAGCTGTCCACGGCGCTCCGCAACGACTCGGCCGCCGTCTACTACCCGAACGCGCGGATGGAGATCGTCTCGATCCAGTCGGGTGGGGGCGCGGTGCGCGTGACGAACGCCGACAACGGCGGCGACGGCGTGACGGGCGCGGCCGCCTTCGACTACTCGCAACTCGTCGGGCCCGACCTCGCGCCGGGCGAGGAGACGGCGGCCCGCGCCGTCAGGTTCAGCAACCCGAGCATGTCGCTCTTCACCTTCACGGCGCGCGTCTACGCGCACGTGCCCGCGGCCGGGGCGGCGGGAGACGGCCAGACGGGCGCGTCCGAAACCCAGACCGCGGCCGGCAGCGGCGGGCAGGGTTCCGCCACGCCCGGCGCGGGCGGCACCGAGGGCCTCCTCGGCGGCGTGCGGCTCCTGAAGTTCGCCGTCAACCCTTTGACGAGGAGCGTGAGCCTCGTGAAGTGAGCGCGACCGCGCGCGCCGAAAATGGCGGCGGGCGGGCCGCGGGGGGCGTCATCAATCTAACGTGACGCCCCCCGTGGCCCGCCCGCCGCCGCCCGCGGCCCTCTTCGGCTTACTCGTCCTTCACCTCGACCACGTCGCCTTCGCCCTGCGCGGCGGGGGCTTGTCTGGAGACTTCGACGGTGACGACGTAGTCGGCGGGCTTAAGCTCGCGCCCCTCGACGCGCTTCGGGCTGACGTTGAGGATGCGGAAGTAGCGGCTGCGGTACTTGAGGACTCGCGGCGGGCTGTTGGTGTTGAGCCGCCCCGAGCGCTCCGCCTTCGGGCCGCAGAAGACCAGCTCGGCCCCGACCGTCCCGGCCCAGATGCAGTCCACGCCCTCGGGGCAGCGCGAGTCCTCGGGCACGGCCGCCAGCAGCATCGTGAAGTCGGCCCCGGCGACCGCCACCTCCTCGCCCACCTTCAGCTCGTACGTCCTCATTTTTTCGCCCACCGCCTCGCCCGCGCCCGTGGCCCTCAGGGCGCAGCTGAGAATCAACGCGCAGACACAGAGACATAGACAGATTTTCGCGACCGGCAGTTTCAGATTCGCGTTTGGCATCGGCCGACGGCCTCCCTCCCGTCGCCCCGCATCGTAAATCAAAACCCGCGAATCCGAAATTCCCCGCGGCCGGCGGCGGCGCCCGCCCCGCCCTGCCAGTGGCTTGACTCGGCGCGGCGATCACGATATGTTGCGCCGTCGAACAAAGTTTGGGCTGGCTGCCAGAATCTGCGTTTGTCCCGCGATCTCCTCCCCAGCCTCCAGCGCAATCGTCTTCAAGCCGAACCACCTTTATAAACCGAGCCGGGGCCGCCTTCGCCCGCGCGCCCGGCCCTGAGCTTCAAGGAGTCTCCGTCGATGTCGTTCCCCAAACTGCGCCGCGCCCCAGCGTCCCTCGCGGCCTTCGCGCTCGCGGCTTCCGCCCTGCTCTCGCCCTTCAACTTCCCGGCGGCCCTCGCGTCGCACACGCCTAACCCTTCGAGCGTCACCGTCGCCGGCAGCCTCCAGAGCGAACTCGGCTGCCCCGGCGACTGGCAGCCCGAGTGCGGCGCGACGCGCCTGACCTACAACGCCGAAGACGACGTGTGGCAGGCCGCCTTCAACGTGCCCGCCGGCGGCTGGCATTACAAGGCCGCGCTCAACGGCAACTGGGACGAGAACTACGGCGCGGGCGCGCAGCAGAACGGCGCCGACATCCCCGTCTCGCTCGCCTCGGCGCAGGGCGTCAAGTTCTACTACGACCACAAGTCGCACTGGGTCACGAGCGACCGCAACTCGGTCATCGCGGTCGCGCCCGGCAGCTTCCAGTCGGAGCTGGGCTGCTCGGGCGACTGGGATCCGTCCTGCCTCCGCTCGTGGCTGCAAGACGCGGACGGCGACGGCACCTACACCTTCCAGACCACGGCGCTGCCCGCGGGCGGCTACGAGACGAAGGTCGCCGTGGGCGAGAGCTGGGACGAGAACTACGGCGCGGGCGGCGCGCCGAACGGGGCGAACATCTCTTTCAACGTCGCGGCCGCCAACACGCCGGTGACCTTCAGCTACAACTCCACCTCGCACGTCCTGACCGTCGAGACGGCGGCCGCCCCCGTCGGCGACGTTCAGTGGGACGGCCTGCGCCACGACACCTTCGACGCCTACTACCGCAGCCCCTTCGGCGCGGTCGCGGCCGGCTCCGGCGTCACGCTGCGCTTCCGCACGCTCCCCTTCGACGTTGACGGCGTCAGCGTCCGCGTCTACACCTACGACCCGGCGACGGGCACGACCGCGGGCCCGGTCGACCACCCCATGTCGTTCCTCGAAGACCGGGTCGAGGGGGCGACAAACTACGCCATCTGGTCGAAGACGCTGGCGACGCCCGCCTCGCCCTCGATCCTCTATTACAAGTTCCGCGTCACCGACAACGGCGACGAAGACTTCTACAGCGACTCCTACGCCAACGACCACGACAACCTCAATCAGGGCGGCGAGGGCGCGGCCTCCGACTCCGAGCCGTTCCCGGCCTTCCAGCTCACCGTCCACGACCCGAACTTCCAGACCCCGGCGTGGCTGCGCGACGCCAACGTCTACCAGATTTTCCCCGACCGCTTCCGCAACGGCGACCCCGCCAACGACTACTGCCGGCCCGGCGGCACGTCGGGCTGCCCGACCTTTTACGGCGACCAGACGCCCCTGCCGCGCGAACCGTGGAACGTCCGGATCGGCGACCCGCGCCAGCCCGGCCCCTTCCAGAACCAGTACGGCACGCAGTTCTACGGCGGCGACCTCAAAGGCATCGAGGCCAAGCTCGACTACCTGCAAGCGGTCGGCGTGGACACCATCTACCTCAACCCGATCTTCAAGGGCACGTCTAACCACCGCTACGACACCGACGACTTCCTCGAAGTCGACCCCGCGCTCGGCGGCGACGCCGCCTTGGCCTCGCTCGTCCGCGAGGCCGAGCGGCGAGGCGTGCGGCTCATCTTCGACGGCGTCTTCAACCACTCCAGTTCGGACAGCGTCTACTTCGACCGCTACCACCGTTACGGCGGCGACGGCGGCTGCGAGTCGCTCGCCTCGCCCTTCCGCGGCTGGTACAACTTCTTCAACGCCGACGCCCCCTGCGACGGCGCGGACTACGAGGGCTGGTTCGGCTTCGACAGCCTCGCCGTCTTCAACGAGAGCGCGCCCGTCCGCGACTTCTTCTACCGCTCCGGCGCGAGCGTCACCAAGCACTGGTACGAGCGCGGCGCGTCGGGCTGGCGCTTCGACGTGGCCAACGAGATCAGCCACGGCTGGTGGAACGAGTACCGCGGCTACGCCAAAGGCTACAAGCCGGACGGCCCGCTCGTCGGCGAAATCTGGGAGGACGCCAGCCAGTTCCTCGCCGGCGACCAGCTGGACTCGGTGATGAACTACCGCTTCCGCAAGAACGTCCTCGGCTTCGCGCGCGGCGTGAACTGGGGCGACAACGACAACCACGGCGGCAACCAGATCGTCGGCCTCACCCCGAGCCAGTTCGACCGCGCGCTGCGCTCGGTGCGCGAGGACTACCCGAAGCAGGCCACCGACGCCATGCTCAACCTGCTCGGCTCGCACGACACCAACCGCGCGCTCTACGTCCTGACGCTCACGGGCGACGCGGGGCTGAGCGAGGCGAAGGAGCGCCTGAAGCTCTCGGCCCTCTTCCAGTTCACCTACCCCGGCGCGCCGATGGTCTACTACGGCGACGAGGGCGCTCTGAACGCGCCGTCGCTCGCACTCAGCCCCGGCGGCCAGCCCGAGGACGACCCCTACAACCGCGCGCCCTACCCGTGGGCCGACGAGGCCGGCGACGCGAGCGTCTACGGCCCCGTTGACGGCGGCGTCCTCGGCTTCTACACGGCGCTCGCGCACCTGCGCAAGCAGCGCGAGTCTCTGCGCGCCGGCGCGTTCGTCACGCTCCTGACCGGCGACACGACGACCGCCTCGAACGACGACAACACCTACGCCTTCGCGCGCGTCGCGGGCGCGGAGGCGACCGTCGTCGCGCTCAACAACGGCGCGCACGCGAACACGGCCAACGTCCCCGTCGGGGCCTTTTACGCCGACGGCGCGCAGCTTCAGGAC
>DATMVI010000701.1:0-7967 GCA_035563275.1 Pyrinomonadaceae bacterium | reverse complement strand
GCCGCCACCGCGACCCTCGTCCTCATCGTCGTCGTCCTCGGCCGGCGAGGCGGGCTGGGCCTCGGACGCCACGGGTGAAGGGGCCGGCCCCCCGGCCGAAGCGCCCGCCGCCGCGGCGAGGCCCGGCGTCTCGGCCGGCTCGGATGGTTGGTTGGCCGCCGCGCCTTGCGGGGTCTCTGTGTCGGTGGTTTCGCCGTTGGTCGACTTGGTCTCTTCAGTTGACATGCCTGCTCCTGTCGGACTCCTGCTGGTATTGTCTGCTGGCGCGACGGAGATTTTCCCCCTGACGCCTCCCCGGCGGCAAGCGCTCGGCGCGTGGCGCGGCACGTGTAAGGCTAAGCGTACGCGTTCGCACAGAGGCGTTTGCTGGTGAGTAGCCGGCAATGATTGACGGAAGGCGAAGGATTTGAGGCGGGGGATGCGAGCCGCAGTATCTCAGTGAAGAGGCTACCGTGAATTTCAGAGTTTCCTCGTTGCCCGTGGATCACCCGCGTGATCCGCCAATCACCTGCTAATCTGCCAGGCAGGGGAGCAATTTACACACCCAAACTGCGGCGTGTCAAGGCTGTAGAAGGGGCGACAGGCAAAAGAAGTTGAAAAGGCAAAAGTGGAAGGCGGAGGCCGCCGCGGCCGTCGCCTTCCACTTTTGCCTTTCGGCTTTTGAACTTCGCCTTCCGCCTTTATTTACCTGCTGGCCGCGCCGCCCTGCTCGCGCCGCGCGATGAAGACGCCGGCCGAGTGCGACCCGACGAAGATTTTGCCGGGGTCGCGCGGGTCGAAGGCGAGCGCCCAGACGCGGCGGCTCGGGAGCGGCGGGTCGAGCCGCTGCCAAGTCATGCCCGCGTCGGCCGAGCGGAAGACGCCGCCGCCCTCGGCCGCCGTGAACACGCGGCCGCCGCGCTCGTAGGCGTTGCCGGCGAACAGCTCGTCCGGGTTGTCCGGGTTGATGAGGATGCTGGTGAAGCTGCCCAGAGGCAGCCCGCCGCCGCGGCGCAGCCAGCGGTGGCCGCCGTCGTGCGAGATGTAGAGCGTCTGCGTCGTCCCGACGTAGAGGTGGGCGCGCTTCGGGTCTTGCTCGATGACGTTGACGGGCGCGTCGGCCGGGATGCCGCGAAGCTGCACCCACGACTCGCCGCCGTCGCGCGTGACGAGCACGCCCGAGTTCGACGTGCCGACGTAGATCACGCCCGGGTCTTTCGCGCCGACGAGGATGCACAGCGTCCGCACGTCGAAGCCCTCGCCGTAGGGCAGCCGCTCCCAGCCCTTCGCGAGGTCGTAGGTGCGGAAGAGGCCGGCGTTGGTGGCGGCGAACATGCCGGGCTGGCCATCCTTTTCGTCGCCCGTGTGGGCGAGGGCGTTGACGGTGTCGGTCAGGAAGACGGGCGCGGTCTGCATGGCGCTGGCCATCGCGCCGGCCTCCTGCATCCCGCCGGCGAGGCCGAGCGCGACGAGCGTGGCCGCGTCCACCTGCCCCGTCACGGGGATGCTCTTCGCCGCCTGAAACTTCCTGAGCGCCCCGACGGTGCGCGAGCCGGCGATGCCGTCCGGCGTGCCGACCTCGAAGCCGGCGAGGTTCAGGGCCTCCTGCGCGCGCTTCACGGTCTCGTTACGCTGCGGGCGCGCGGGCGCGGGCGTCCCTTCGGCGGCGGCGGCCCCGCGGCGGCCCCTCGCCCTCGGCGCGGGCTTCTTCGCCTTCGGCGCGCCCATCGGCGACCACGAAGCGCCGCGGTCGGCCGAGCGGTAGAGGCCGTAGTTGGTGCCGAGGTAGATGACGTTGGCGTCGGTCAAATCCTGAAGGATCGAGTAGGCGATGAGGCGCTGCGGCATGTTGCGCGTCGAGAGCTGCCACGAGACGCCGCCGTCGGTCGAGACGTAGAAGTAGCCGCCGCCGGTCGCGGTGTTGATCGTCGTCGCGTAGACGCGGCCGGGAACCTCGCGGTCGGGCAGGATCGAGTAGGCGCGCCGGCCCGAGTAGCCGTCGTTCGAGGGGGCGAAGTTGCGCCCGCCGTCGCGCGAGACCATCACGCCGTAGTTGTTCGTCCCGATGTAAACGGTGTCGGGGTTCTTCGGGTGGACGGCGATGGCGTTGACCTCGAAGCTCTGGCGGTTGGTCGTCACCTTCCAACTGTCGCCGCCGTCGGGCGAGAGCCAGAAGCCCTCGGTCGTGCCGGCGTAGATGACGCTCGGCTTGGCCGGGTTCTGGAGGATGGCGCGCGTGCGGCGCGACTGCGACGGGATGCCGTTGACCTTGCGCCACGACGCGCCGGCGTTGCGGGTCTCGTAGATGCCGCTACAGGCCGAGGCGATGACGTGGTCGGGGTCGCGCTCGTCGATCTCGATGGCGAAAACGTCCGAGTCGTCGATGATGCCCTTGTTCGTGACGGCCCACGTCTGCCCGCCGTCGGTGGACTTGAAGGGCAGGTGCCAAGAGCCGGCGTAGATCGCCTTGTCGTCGCGCGGGTCGATAGCCAGCGACTCGATGTTGACGTTCGTCATCCCCGTCGTCGGCAGTTTCTCCCACTTCTCACCCGAGTCCTTCGAGCGGTAGACGCCGTTGTTGGTGCCGATGAGCAGGGTGTCGGGGTTGACCGGCGACTGGCGCAGCGCGTGGATGGCCTCGTTCTTCAACTGCTCGGACTCGTGCCACGTGCGGCCGCCGTCCGTGGACTTGAAGAAGCCGCCCGACTGCTTGTGCCGGTGGGCGGCGGCGTAGAGCACGTCCGAGTCGCGCGAGTCGATGATGATGTTGTCGATGAGCAGGCCGGGGCGGTTGAAGCCGTCGAGGCGCGCCCACGTCTCGCCGCCGTCCGAGGAGGCGTAAATCTGGCCGTCGATGGTGCCGAAGTAGACGCGCGATGGGTCTCGGGAGTCGATGACGAGCGAGCGCACGTCGCCGCCCATCGGGCCGGTCACGGCCCAGTTCATCAGCCGCATCCCCTCGGGATCGGTTGAGCCGTCGTTGGCGAGCGCGGCCGCGGCCGGGAGCAGCAGGGCCGAAAGCAGGAGGGCCGGGGCGGACATTCTCACGAGCCGGGTAAACATCTTCGGGATCATCATCACCTCTGGGGCAAAGTGTCAGTCAAAGGTTACGGCCCGAAGGGGGCGGGCCGCGCGCGGCTTTCTTAACTATATCATTTAAGCCCGCTTGGCAACCGCCGGCAGCGAGCGGGGAGGGCGCGTTGTAGGATGCGGGGCCGAAAAGCTCAGTTGTACGCTTAATAATCGGGAGGCGGGCGGGGAGGCGGCCGACTTTCGCCGCGGGCCGCGCCCGCGAATCAACGCGGGCGCGGGTCAAGGGTTAGGTGACTACTCCTCGTCTTCGTCGTCCCGTCCGCGGCGACGCCGGCGCGGGGTGATGGTCTGCACCTCGCTCGGGTCAACGGTCGGGCTGGCGGTCGGGGCGGTCGCGCCCGAGGGCACGAGCCAGAGTTCGACCGTCAGGTCTTCGCGGAAGCCGCCGTCCACGGTCACGATGCGGTCGGCGGAGATGCCGCGGGTGTTGACGAGGTAGTCCTTGGCGCGGTCGGCCCTGCGCTGGGCCTCGCCGGCGCGGCCGCGGCGGCCGCCGTAGGCGATGATGTAGCCCTGCGCGTTCGGGTCGTTCTGCAACTCGATGGCGAAGTTGTCGAGTCGCGCCTTCTCGTCGTTGAACCGGATGTTGCCGTACTCGTCAATCTTCCGCGACTCAGGTCTGGCCGGGAAGCTGACCGTGCAGCTATCCGAGGTGGTGCAGGTGCGGTCGTAGCCGCCCACGTCCACGGTCGCCGTGATGGTGCCGGTGACGCCGGTCGTGTCGACCGTGATCGAGCCGGTGCCCTGACCGCTGCTGATGGTGCCGGCCGAGACCGTCCAGTTGAAGGTCGGCGTGACGTTCGGGTCGCCGCCGCTGACGTTGGCCGTGAAGGTCACGGGCGTGCCGGCCACGCCGGTGTCCGGGCAGCTCACGTCCACGGTCGGGCAGGCCACGGGGACGGGCACGCAGTCGCAGCGCTCGACCGTCACGGTCGTCGAGGTGAAGGCGACGCAGCCGCAGCCGTCGTCGACTTCAACCGTGACCGTGTAGGTGCCGGGCTGGACGCCCGTCAGGTCGAGCGTGGCGTTCGGGCCGTCGCCGGTGACGGTGCCGCCCGTCGTCGAGTAGGTGTAGAGCAGCGTGTCGCCGTCCGGATCGGTCGCCTGAGCGGAGAGCTGGACGGTGCCGGCCGTCGGCGTGCAGGCCGGGTTGGGCTGCTGGCCGGTCGTGCACTCGGCGGCGAGGACGACGCGGCTCGACGCGGCCGTCAGCGTGACGGTCGGCGGCTGGTTCGGGAAGACGGTCGGGAGCCGCTCGTTGCGGCGCCCGATGAAGAACTGGAAGCCGAAGCCGTGCGGGTCGTCCGACGTGCGGAACCCGAGCGGGAAGCCGTTGTTGACCTCGTCGTCGCCGAAGAAGTCGAGGAAGCGCTCGCCCTGCTGATTCAGGTGGGCGCGGTACCACGCGCTGAAGCCGAACCAGCGGCGCGGGAAGAGGCGGATGCCGCCGAGGAAATCGACCGGGTTGTTCTCGAAGGCGTTCGGCGTCGCGCCGCCGACGTAGTGGACGCTCTTCAGCTCGGTGATGACTTGGAAGTGGCGGTTGACGACGAAGTCCGCGCCGACGCCGGCGACGAGTTCGTCGGGCCGGTCGAGCAGCACGGCCTCGTCGATGCCGAAGGCGTCAGACTTCGGGTTGCCGTTCAGGATGTAGCCGATGTTGGCCGAGAGGCTGACCGAGCGGCTGAGGCGTCCGCCGACGAAGCCGACCAAGCCGAAGTCGCCCCAGTTGGCCCCGGGGCTGGCGCCGCGCTGGAGCTGGTTGAAGCCGCTGGCGTCGTCAGCCTTGTCGAGGTAGAAGCGCCAGAAGGGGACGATGCCGACGCCGAGCGGGTTGTCCGGCTCGGTGAAGCGGATCTTGGCCCCGATGTTCATCGTGCCGAAGGCCGACTCGCCGTAGAGCCGGTTGATGAAAGGCGCGTCCGGCAGGTAGCTCGGGCAGGTCGTGAACAGGTCGGGGACGGTCAGCGTGTTGAAGGTCAGGTTGGCCGGGATGGTGCGGGTCGTGAGCACCACGCCGGGCAGGATCGAGCCGCAGGGCGAGCCGATGCCGGCGAAGTTCGAGGCCGCGCCGCCGAAGAAGCCGCTGTCGCCGCCCGTCGCCGGGCCGAGCCGGCTGACGAAGCGCGGGGCGATGACGCTGCCCTCGACGCCGAGCGTCGGGCCGGTGCCGCCGACGAACGGGAAGGTCACGAAGTCCTGACCGCCGACGAGGCCGAGGCCGGGGACGAGGGCCGGGCGGAAGACCTGCCCCGTGCCCACGGTCGGGCCGCTCACGCGCGTCGGCGCGAGGATGATGGCCCCCGGGCTGCCGAGGATGCCGTTGCCGAAGAAGAGCTGGGAGTTCGGCAGGTAGAAGCTCGACAGGTTCCGCGGGTTGTTGACGTTAACGCCGCGCCAGCCCTCGGTGCTGAAGAACAGCTCGAGGTAGTCGTTGATGCCGACGTTGAAGCTCAAGGGGACGACCGTCAGGTCCACGTCGCCGGGGTCGCGGTCGTAGTTGCTGTAGGCGATGCTGAAGGTGTACTCACCGCGGCGCAGCGTGTCGCCGTCGTAGATGGTGAAGAGCCCGGTCGGCCCGCCCGGGGGGCCGCCCGTGCCGACGGTCGGCGCTTGATTGCGCGGATCATTCCCCGGTCGCAGCGTCTGGGCGGATACTGCCGTTACCAGGATCAAGGTGCTGAGCGCGGCCAAGAGCGCTCTTCTCGCGAGTCTCATCGCATTCCTCCTGCGAAATGAGTTTAAATTTTTGCGGAAGGGGGCGACCGCGGTCGCCCAGAGTCGCCGCGCGCCCCGCCTCCCCGCGGCCGACGGCGTGGGTAGCCGTCGGGTGGGGGTCGGGGGCGCGCCAAGGCGAGTGTGCCTCCGGGGCGCGGACGCTCCAAACTACAAGCGTACAACCTTCAAGTCAAAGAGACTGCTACCGCCCTCGAACGTTAACGACTTGTAGATGGAGCGGAGCAGCGAGAGGAGCCTGAGCGTCTTCAAGGACGCCCGCGGGCGCTGGTACTGCCTCTGCGCGCCTCTCAACTGAAACTGTTTGGTTGCTTAGGTTTTAAGCGCCCCGCCGGTACGAAAACGGAAGCGCTCGTTTCAACTCGGCTTGGCGTGCCGGCGACCGCCGTAAAAACCCTAAACGGACGGCTACCCCAGCATACCAAGTTCCGCCAGACCATACTCCACTTACTCTTGGAAATCAAGACTTTTTCACCACTTAGCCCGAAAAAGTCTACACGATTTTGTCACGCGTAAATGCCGCGCATCCGCGTGTCGTAGGCCACGCGGTCTATCGCCAGCATGTAGGCGGCAGTGCGCGTATCCACTTGATGCGTCTCGGCATACTTCGCCACGTCGTTGAAGCTGGCGACCATCACGTCCTGAAGCCGTTCGTTGACGACCTCCTCCTTCCAGAAGTAGCCCATCCTGTCCTGCACCCACTCGAAGTAGGAGACGGTCACCCCGCCGGCGTTGGCGAGGATGTCGGGGATGACGAAGATGCCTTTGTTGTGAAGGATTTGGTCGGCGGCGGCCGTCGTCGGGCCGTTCGCGCCCTCGGCCAGAATGCGGCACTTGAGGCGGTCGGCGTTCTCGCCCTTGATCTGATTCTCGGTGGCGCAGGGGGCCAGCACCTCGCAGTCGAGTTCGAGCAGTTCCGTGTTGGTGACCCGCTCGACGCCGGGGAACTCCTCGAAGGAGCGGGTCGTCTGGAGGTGGGTCAGCGCCGCCGGGATGTCGATGCCTGCGGGGTTGTAGATGCCGCCGAAGATGTCGGAGATGGCGACGACCTTGTAGCCGGCCTCGTAGAGCAGGCGCGCGCCGATGCCGCCGACGTTGCCCGACCCCTGAACGACGACGCGCGTGTTCGGCGGCGAGAGCTTGAACTTTTTGATGGCCTCGTTGATGACGAAGAGCAGGCCGCGGCCGGTGGCCTCGCGCCGGCCCCGCGAGCCGCCGAGTTCGACGGGCTTGCCCGTCACGACGGCGTTGACGGTGTGGCGGGCGTGCATGGAGTAGGTGTCCATGATCCACGCCATCGTCTGCTCGTTGGTGTTCATGTCGGGCGCGGGCACGTCCTTCTCCGGGCCGATGAAGTCGATCAGTTCGGCGGCGTAGCGGCGCGTCAGCCGTTCCAGCTCGCCCAGCGACATCATCGTCGGGTCGCAGACCACGCCGCCCTTGCCGCCGCCGAACGGGACGTCGACGACGGCGCACTTCCACGTCATCCACGCCGCCAGCGCGCGCACCTCGTCGATGTTCACGTCGGGCGAGTAGCGGATGCCGCCTTTGGCCGGGCCGCGCGCGAAGTTGTGCTGGACGCGGTAGCCCTCGAAGACCTCGATGCGGCCCGAGTCCATGCGGACGGGGATGTAGACCTTCAGCTCGCGGTTGGGCACACGCATCACGGCGTAGAGGTCGGGGTTGAGGTTGAGGAGCTGCGCGGCGCGGTCGAAGCGCTCCATCATGGACTCGAACGGGTTCTCCTCCTTGAAGCGCCGCGGGTCGTCCATCATCGCCTTAGTCATAATCGTCTCCGAAAAGAGTAGCGGGTAGCCGGTAGAAAGACAGCCGCCATTGAATCTTTCGTATGTCAGCGTCAGCGCCACCAGTGCGGAGCCTACTGTCTACTGGCTACTGACTACTTTGCTTCAGCACTTCGTTCATCGCGCCCGTGCGGTAGCCGTGCAGGTCGAGCGTGACGTAGCGGAAGCCGAGGTCGCGGAAGCGGCGCGCCAGCTCGTCGGCCACGTCGCGGCGCAAAGCCCGGTCGAGCTCGGCGGGCGCGACTTCGAGCCTGACCAGCTCGTCGTGGTGGCGGACGCGGAACTCGCGGAAGCCGAGCGCGCGCATGATCTCCTCGCCGCGGTCTATCGTGCGCAGCCGCCCGATGGTTACCG
>DATMVI010000700.1:0-3160 GCA_035563275.1 Pyrinomonadaceae bacterium | reverse complement strand
CACGGCAGGACGCTCTTGCCCGTGCGCCGGTCGCGCTCGCGCACGAACCGCTCCACGGCCGCGTGCGGCAGCCCGTCGACCTTAATCACCACGACGCGCTTGGCGGCGGCGGCGGCCGGGGGGGCGAACAGTAAAAGGGCGAGGGCCGCCAGAAGGAGTCGCGGAGTGGGGAGCGCGGGCCGCGGCTGGCGCGGGCGGCCGGGCGTGAGTGACGAAAAGGCGGGTCGGCCGCCGCGCGGCCCCGGCGGGTGACTCCCGCCGCGCGCGGGCCCCGCCATCCGCAGCCCCCGATCCGCAATCGCTCTCATCCGCTTCACCTCCCGACGGCGGCGAGTATCGCTTTCGCGTCCGCGGGGGCGATGCGCTGCTCCTCGCGGAGCGCGTCGCGCAGGTAGCGTTCCGTGACGGCGCGCAGCCCGGCGTCGAGTTCGGGCCGGCGGTAGATGGCGAGCAGCTCGCGCTTGGCCGTCTCGTTGTTGATGCGGTAGAGGCTTTCGAGGCAGAGGCGGCGCGTCTCGGCGTCGTGCGTCCGCGCGAAGATGAGCGAGGCGGCCTTCGCCGTCGAGGCCCCGGCGCGCGCGCCCGACTCGGCCACGAAGCGGAGCGACCGGCGCACGTCCTCGACGTTCCAGACCACCTCGACGAGCGGCGAAGACTTCGACACCTTGCGGAGGAAGCGGCCGTGGTGCGCCAGCTTGCGCTCGCGGTCGAGCGCGGCGCGCACCTCGGCGGCGGGCGCGCCCTCGCGGTGCTTGTAGAGGCCGAGGCTGAGGACGCCGGCGAAGCGCAGGAGCACGCGCTCGGCGCGGCCGTGGGCGAGCGGAACCATCTCGGCGCGGCGGTCGCGGTCGAGGCGCGCGGCCAGCCCGTCGGGGCGCGCGGCGTAGGCCCGCAGCGCCTCGTACTGCCGGCGGGCGATGCGCGCCTCGGCTTCGAGGTCGTTCTCGAGCGGGTTGAGCGAGACGCGCTCGACGCGCTTCTCGATCTCCCGGCGCAGGTCGCGGTCGAGCGTCGCGTCGAGCGAGAGCAGGAGCTTGAGCTGCGTGTAGGCGCGCACGCGCGAGGGCTGGTTGATGTCCATGCCGCGGCGGCTGGTGACGAAGTCGAAGACGGTGCGGCCGAGGAAGTAGTGGATGTCGCCGTAGCGCGAGAGGGCGAGGACGTGGCGGGCCACGTCCTCGATGACGCGGTGCGACATCTCGCGGCGCTGCGGGTTGCGGCCGTCGCGAAAGTCCACGAGCAGCGAAGGAATCTTCGGATGGTCGAGGCCGTAGAGCGCCAGCGGGATCAGCTCCACGACGCGCGCGCCCATCGTGCCCTCGGGCACGGGCCGGTTCTCGGCGTCGTAGAAGCGCCGCTCCGTGTGCCCGTCCCAGCGCTCCAGCCGGCGGTCGCCCCACGGCTTGGCGATGTTGAGGAAGCGCTTCTCGAACTTCCGCCTGCGGTGCTTCCAGAGGTCTTCGCGGGCGACCCAGAGCAGCGCGTGCGTCGGCTCGCCGTCGGGCAGCGTGAGCGGCTCGAAGTAGAGGCCCTCGGCCTCGGCCCGCTGGCGCAAAAGCTCCCAGTTGTGGCCGCGCGTGTCGAGCCACTGCGAGTGCTGCTTCTGGTGGACGCGCTCAAGGTAGGCGTCGTCGAGCAGCCCGCCGAAGGTCTGGTCGGCGAGCATCAGCCGGGCCTGTATCTCCTCGGCCTCGGCCACGGTGAAGGGCGAGCGCTCGCCGGTCTCGGCCTCGTAGAGCGAGAGGATGGCGAGGGCGCGCAGGATGTGCGCCTGCCGGTAGCGCTCGGAGTTGGCGCGCAGCGCGGACGAGGACGACTTGGCGACGGCGCCGTGCGGGTTGATGAGGACGTTCTGGAGCGCGAGCCACATGAAGCGCTGCCACACGTCGCGCTCGGGCGCGGCGAGGTCGATGACGGCGGGCGGCATCCCCTTCGCGCTCGCGCGCTTGCCGCCGCCGACGCGGCCGTAGAGGAAGGGCACGGCCGAGGCCACGCGCTGCCACGCGGTCGGCCGCGTGTAGGTGAGCATCCAGACGTGGCGCAGGCGGTCGTTCTCCGGGTCTTCGTCGCCGAGCGTGTCGCGCAGGATGCTGACGAGCGGCACTTCCTGTTGCGTCCCCGCGGCCGGGGCCGGGCCGCCGAGGCCGCCGAAGACCGTCAGCAACTCGCCCTCGCGGCCGACCGGCGTCCGCTCCAGCCGGAAGAGCGGCGCGGCGCGGCCGGTGCGCGGCAGCACGTCTTCGTCGGAGGCGACGACGGCGGCGATCTGCCCGAGCGCCGCGCGGCGCGGGGCGAGCGAGACGAGCAGGAGCGGAATCAGCGCAAGTGAGAAGACCTTTCGCGCAATCCTTTTCGGGTTAACGTGGGTCATGTGCAACGTGTGTCTCGCCCGCCTTGCCTGATGCGCTCCTGTTGGAGCGAAAGTGTTGCGCCCCGCCGGCGCGCCCGTCGTTAGACGCGCCCCGCGCGCCGGGAGTTAACGTCCCGGCCCGCACGGAGGCAACGCCCGTTCCGCCGCCGCTGCCAATCTAGCCGAAGCGCGGGAGTAAAGCCTAACTTACCCCTGACGTTTTCGGGCGCTCGCCGCTGCGATGCCCCGACGCTCAAACGCCGTTGTCCGAAAAAGCGACCGGCCGCAGAAGCGACGGGCCGCGCGCCGACCTTGATCTCAGGCCGTCGGTTTCAACGCGCGGCCGCGTCGGCCACGATCTCCGAACTCTTCGCGTCCAGCGCGTAGACGCGCGCGGCGGGCGTCCCGCCCAAAGAGATGTCGGCCGACGCGGCCGCCTCGTCCCGGAGCCGCGCGGTCACGAGGTCGTTGCTGAAGTAGCGCCGGCCGCGCGCGACGACGACGGCGTCGCCCTCGACTAAAGTCCGCAGCGCCGCGCGGTCGGAGAGCGAGACCGAGCGCAGGTCTGTCCGGCCGGCGAGCCGCAGGTAGTGCGCGAAGAGTTCGGGCGTTTCGTTGGCGACCGCCCCGCCGGGCCGCGCGAGCCGCGCGACGGCCTCGGCCGTCTCCCGCGTCGCCGAGTCGTAGAACTCGTCGTGCGGGAAGTAGGTGCCGGCCGCCTCGCGGCCGCCGCCGAGCGCGTTGGTGTAGAGCCGGTAGTGCGGGGCCGCCGAGGCCGAGGCGTAGGCCGAGAACGAGAGGACGGCGAGC
>DATMVI010000699.1:0-7409 GCA_035563275.1 Pyrinomonadaceae bacterium | reverse complement strand
CGACGACGCGCCGCGCTTCGAGTCGCGGCGCGAGCGCGTGCGCGCGGCGCTCGAAGAGTGGCGCGGCGTGCAGCCGGCCGTCCGCGTCGCGGCCGACCGCTCGCCGCTGATGCGCGAGGCCGTCCCGCTCGCCGACGCCCTCGCCGAGATGAGCGCCGCCGGGCTGGAGGCGGTCGAGTACCTCGCACGCGGCGTCGCGCCGCCCGTGGGTTGGCGCGAGGAACGCATCGCGCTCTTCGACCGCGTCGCGCGCACGCCCTCCGAGGTTGACTTCCCCATCCTCGCGCCGCTGCGCCAGCTCGTCCACGCCGCCGGCGAGTTGCCCCGGCTCAAGACCACCGCCGCCGCCGAATGGGCCGCCCACGTCCGCGCCCTCGCCGCCGAGAAGAAGTAACCGCGCAGCCTTCGCGAGAAGCTTGTGGGGCGTCGCCGGAGCTCCGGCGACGCCCCACAAGCTTCTCGTCATGCGCCGCTACGCCGTCGTCACGCCGGCCGAGGCTCTAAGCGCGAGAGCTTAGAGCCTCAGACCCCGCGCTTAGTTTCTAGGCGTGCGCGCCGAGGTTCTCTGCGCACCATCCCACGTCATAGGGTGACCGCCCTACGACCTGCGCGCGCCATCCTGCGGCGTAGGCCGCCCGTCTGAGAAGCTATTGACGGGGCCGGGGCTGCGGCGGGGCGTCGTCCGTCCCCTCGGGGAAGGAGGGCGGGCGGGCGGAGGGGCGCGTGGCCCAAGTGGTGTCGGGTCGGTCGCCGAGCCTGAAGGTGAGGGTCGCGCCGCGCTCGAACTTCTCGAAGGGGAGCCACGTGCTTTCGTAGGGCCTGCCGTCGAGGCGCAACTCCCGCACGTAGGGCGCGCGCGCCGACGCGCCCTCGGCGACGATGCGGAGCGCGCGGCCCGTCCGGCCCATCCTCACGACGATTTCGGGGAAGAGCGGGCTGTTGAGGGCGAAGCCGCCGACGCCGGGGACGACCGGGTAGAAGCCGGCCGCGGCGAAGACGATCCACGAGGAGGTCGCGCCGAGGTCGTCGTTGCCGGGGATGCCGCCCGGCGTGTCGGCGAAGAGTTCCGTCAGCACGCGGCGCGTAATCGCCTGCGTCTTCCACGGCTGGCCGGCGAAGTTGTAGGCCCACGGCACGGGGAAGACCGGCTCGTTGCCGATGAAGAAGTAGGGGCGGTCGGGGCCGGCGTTGAACTCGGTGAAGAAGGTGTCGAGGCGTTCGACGACCACGTCGTCGCCGCCGATGCGGTCGAAGAGCCCGCGCAGGTTGTGCGGAACCATCCACGTGTACTGCGCGGCGTTGCCTTCGACGTAAGACTTATGGCTGTCGTAACGCCACGGCAGCTCCGGCTTGTAGAGCATCTCTTTGAAGTCGAAGCCCGGCAGCCACGAGCCGTCGCGCCAGCGCCCGCGGATGTACTTGTTCTCGGGGTCGAAGAGGCGCGTCCACCACTGCGCGCGCCGCATCATCTCGCGGTGGGTCGCGCGGTCGCCGTGCGCCAGCGCGAAGCGCGCGAGCGCGAAGTCGGCGGTCTGGTATTCGAGCGCCACCGAGGGCGAGCCGCGCAGCCCCTTCTGCTCCATCGGGATGTAGCCGTGCTTGAGGTAATCGGCGAGGGCGTTGCGCGCCGGGTAGGAGCGCGAGCGCGCGCCGGGGTCGGTCGCGTTCCTGATCATCGCCGCGAGCGCGGCCCGCGCGTCGAAGCGGCGCGCGCCGAAGGCGTAGGCGCTGGCGATCTGGACGGTCGAGGGGTCGCCGACCATCGCGCCGCTCTCGTCGTTGGCGACGGGCCAGAGCGGGAGCCCGCCGCCCTGCTCGGCCGCGTTGACCAGAGACTGCATCATGTCGCTCGCCTCTTCGGGGAAGAGGAGCGCGACGAGCGGAATCTGCGAGCGGTAGATGTCCCAGCCCGAGAAGTTCGTGTACTGCGTGCGCGGGGCCGCGCGGTGGACGCGCTCGTCGAAGCCGAGGTAATCGCCGTTGGCGTCGCTGAAGGTGGTCGGGTGGAGCAGCGCGTGGTAGAGCGCCGTGTAGAAGACGCGCCGCTCGGCCTCCGTCCCGCCGCGCGCTTCGAGCCGCGAGAGCGCCTCGTTCCAGCGCGCGCGCGCCGCCGCGCGCACGGCGTCGAAGTCCCACCCCGCGTTCTCGGCGCGCAGGTTCAGCCGCGCGTTCTCGGCGCTCACGTAAGAGAGGCCGACCTTCATGCGGACGACGTTGCCGCGCGACGGGTCGAACCCGGCGAACCCGCCCGTCTGTCTCCCTCTGGCGGGGCCGACGCCGGGGAGCACGCGGTCGCCCTCCCAGATGCCGTGCGAGGCGAAGGGGCGGTCGAACTCCGCGGCGAAGTAGAGCACGTACCTGTTGCGCGCGCCGCAGAAGCCGCCGCTCGCGACCGACCCGCTCAAACGCCTGTCGCCTTCGACGCGCCACTCGCCCTCCTGCACGCCCGTCGCGTTGCGCCCGACGTTGAAGAGCAGCGTCGCGGGCGAGCCCTGCGGGAAGGCGAAGAGGCCGAAGCCCGTGCGCGTCGTGGCCGTCAGGCTCACGCGCACGCCGCTCTCCAGCGCCACTTCGTAGAAGCCGGGCGAGGCGCTTTCGCGCTCGTGCGAGAACTTCGAGACGTAGGCGCCGGGGTCGGCGGCGGGCGAGGTCTTGACGCCGCCCGCGACCGGCATGACGGGCACGTCGCCGAAGATGGGGCAGCCCGGCCCGCTCAGGTGCGTGAGGCTGAAGCCGCGGATGGCGGTGTCGTGGTGGGCGTAGCTGCCGCGGTCGTTCGGGCCGAACCCCTTCTCGGTGTCGGGGCTGAACTGCACCATGCCGAAGGGCAGCGTCGCGCCGGGGAAGGTGTTGCCGCTCGCGTTGCCGCCGAGGTAGTCGGGCAGGGGCGAGTTGCCCGTGCCGACGAAGGGGTTGACGTAAGCGGCGAGGTCGGCGCGCGCCGCGGCGGCCGCCGCCTGCCGCGCCCCCGCGGGGGCGGGCGCCGCGTGGAGGAGAAGGACGGCGGCGATTGAGGCCGCGAGGCCGGCCCCGCGTCTCGCCCCCGCCCCCCTGCGCCTCCCTCTCATCTCGTTGACCACGGAATCTCCGTCCTCTTCCCCGTGACGGCGAAGCCGCCGGTGACGAAGCCGGTCGTCCGCGCGTCGGCGTTGCCTTTGAAGCCGGGCTGCTTGCCGCCGACCGTGACCTTGAACTCGCCGGGTTCGAGGAAGCGGCGGCCGGCGTCGTCCGTGAGCGCGAGGTCTTCGGGCGCGAGCGTGAAGCTGACGCGGCGCGACTCGCCGGGCCGCAGGCGCACGCGCTCGAAGCCCTTGAGCGAGCGCAGGGGGGCCGGCGGCGGCGCGTCGGCGTCGGTCACGTACAACTGCGCCACCTCGTCGCCTTCGAGCGCCCCGGCGTTACGCACCTCGGCCGAGACCCGCACCTTCTCGCCCGCCTTCACGCTCCGCTTCACCTTCAGGTCGCGGTACTCGAAGCGCGTGTAGCTGAGCCCGTGGCCGAAGGGGTAGAGCGGCTCGCCCCTGAAGTACCGATAGGTCTTGCCCTCCATCCCGTAATCGTCGAAGGGCGGGAGCTGCGACGCGGACTTGTAGAAGGTGACGGGGAGGCGGCCCGCCGGGTTGTAGTCGCCGAATAGAACGTCGGCGAGCCCCGCGCCGCCCTCCTCGCCGGGGTACCACGCCTGCACGACGGCCGGCACGTTCGCGTCGGCCCAGTTGACGCCGAGGCCGCCGCCGCTGAAGAGCACGAGCACGACGGGCTTGCCCGCGGCGTGGACGGCGCGCAGCAGCTCGTCCTGCGGCTTCGGCAGCTCCAGCGACGTGCGGTCGCCGCCGCGGAAGCCTTCGAGCTTCACGTCGCGCTCCTCGCCCTCGATGGAGGGCGCGAGGCCGAGCGCCATGACCACCACGTCGGCCTCGCGCGCCGCCCTGACCGCCTCGTCGAACATCGTCTCGGCGAGGCGCGGCGGCCCCCAGACGAGCTTGGCGGTCGCGTCGGCGTAGCGGTCGTAGAACTCGACGCGCAGCTTGTAGGCGCGGCCCGCCTCCATCTCGAAGGGCTTGACGGTGGTCTTGACGCTGCCGTCGCGCCACGCGTCGATGAAGAGCCGGTCGTCGACGTAGACGCGCACGGCGTCGTCGGCGCGCGCGCCGAGCTGGTAGGTGCCGGAGGCGGGCGCGGTGATGCGGCCCGTCCAGCGCGCGGAGAAGTTGTCCATCGGGAGCGCGGGGTCGGGCGGGTCGGTGAACCAGTCGAAGTCGAGCCG
Organism: Pyrinomonadaceae bacterium; assembly: GCA_035563275.1. Classification (GTDB taxonomy): domain Bacteria; phylum Acidobacteriota; class Blastocatellia; order Pyrinomonadales; family Pyrinomonadaceae; genus QHXN01. Next base: position 3,142 of record DATMVI010000699.1, on the reverse strand, counting down.
CGCGTCGGCGCGCGTCACGGCCGGCTCGCCCTGCAACTCCTTGTTGGCGAAATACTCGGCGCGCAGCCCGGGCGCGCCGTCCGCCTGCGAGAGCGCCGAGGCGGGGACGGGCAGCAGCGCCTCGCCCGTCAGCGTCGTCCCCATCGCGTGGATCACTTTCGTCGAGGGCGAGACTTTCTGCCGGATGCCCTCGACGGGCGTCGTCCACTTCGAGGGGATGCCGTGGTAGTTGCCGAGGAGCGCTTCGAGCGAGTCGGCGTTGGGGCCGACGACGGCGATGGCCTTTAAGTCTTTCCTGAGCGGCAGGGTGTTGCCGTCGTTCTTGAGCAGCACCACCGACTCGCGGGCGGCGGCGCGGGCCAGCTCGCGGTGCGCGGGCGAGTCGTTGACCTCGAACGGGATGCGCGCGTAGGCGACCTGCTCGGGCGGGTCGAACATGCCGAGGCGGAAGCGCGCCGCGAAGAGGCGCCTGACGGCCGCGTCAATCTCGGCCTCCGAGATGAGGCCCTGCTTCACGGCGGGGATGAGCGCGCGGTACTCGTAGCCGCAGGTCAGCTCCGTGCCCGACCTGACGGCGAGCGCGACGCCCTCCTCCTCGGTCTTCGTGAACTTGTGGTGCTTGTAGATGTCCGCGACCGCGTCGCAGTCGGAGACGACGTAGCCGTCGAAGCCCCACTCGCCGCGCAGCAAATCCCCCATCAGCCGCCCGCTCGCGCAGGCCGGCTCGCCGTTGACGCGGTTGTAGGCGCACATCACCGACCCGGCCTTGGCCTCGACCACCGCGGCGCGGAAGGCCGGCAGGTAGGTCTCGCGCATGTCGCGCTCCGAGGCTCTGGCGTCGAAGACGTGGCGCTCGGGTTCGGGGCCGCTGTGGACGGCGTAGTGCTTCGGCGTGGCGATGGTCTTCAGGTACTTCGGGTCGTCGCCCTGCATGCCGCGCACGAACTCGACGCCGAGGCGCGCCGTGAGGTGCGGGTCTTCGCCGTAGGTCTCGTGGCCGCGGCCCCAGCGCGGGTCGCGGAAGATGTTGATGTTGGGCGACCAGAAGGTCAGCCCGTAGAAGCGGCGCCGCTGGTCGCGCCGGACGGCCTCGTGGTGCTTGGCGCGCGCCTCGTCGGAGACGGCCGTGGCGACGCGGCGCATCAGCGCCCTGTCCCACGCGGCGGCCAGCCCGATGGCCTGCGGGAAGACGGTGGCCCGCCCGGCGTAGGCGACGCCGTGCAGCGCCTCGTTCCACCAGTCGTAGGCCGGGACGCCCAGACGCTCGATGGCCGGAGCCTTGTTCATCATCTGCGCGACCTTCTCCTCCAAAGTCATGCGGCGGACGAGGTCTTCGACGCGCCGCGCGACGGGCAGGCGGGGGTCGAGGTAGTCGGGCCGCGCCGATTCGTTCGCCTGCGCGGCGGCCGGCGGGGCCGGCGGCAGGAGGGGAAGGAGGCAGACCGCGAGCGTCAGTCGGCGAATCGTGTGCTTCAAGCGAAGAGACTCCTAGCGCGTGCGCGCCGTTAGGATGACGGCCTCGAAGGGCGCGAGGCTCAACTCGCCGGCGACGCCGCGGCGGTGCCCGGGCGAGGGCCGGCTGCTCAGGGCGACGGCGTAGGCGGGCGGGCCGGTGCGCGGCGGCGGGGGGAGCGCGAGCGCGCGCCGCTCGGCGCTCATGTTGAGCGCGACGACGGCGGTCTGGCCGGGCGCGCGCCGGAGGTAGGCGTAGACGTGAGGGTCTGCGCCGACGGCCGCGTAGTCGCCGTCGAGCAGCGCGGGGCTGCGGCGGCGCAGGGCGATGAGGCGCTTGTAGAAGTTGAGGAGCGAGGCGGGGTCGGCCCGCTGCGCGGCGACGTTCTTCGCGCGCGCCGAGGGCGGGACGGGGAGCCACGGCTCGCCCGTGGTGAAGCCGGCGTGCCGGCCCGCGTCCCACTGCATCGGCGTGCGCTCGCCGTCGCGCCCCTTGCGCAGCGGCCAGTAGCGGCGGCCGACCGGGTCGCGCACCTCCTCGACCGTCTTCGGCTCGGTCGTCACCATGCCGATCTCCTCGCCGTAGTAGAGGAAGGGCGTGCCGCGCAGGGTCAGGAGCATCACGGCGAGCAGCTTGGCGATCTCGTCGTTGTGCGTGCCGTCGCCGAGGCGGTCGTAGTGGCGCGGGATGTCGTGGTTCGAGAGCACGTAGGTCGTCCAGCGGCCCCGCAGCGCGCGCTCGCTCTGCGCGATCACGTCGCGGAAGACCTGCGCCCTGAGCTGCGTGCGCGCCGGCTCCATCACGAGGAAGAAGTTGAAGGGCAGGTGCACGCCGTTGTCCGAGGGGCCGTAGTAGCGCATCAGCTCCTCCCACTTCGGCACGTAAGCCTCGCCGACTAGCACGCTCTCCGGGTTGATGCGGTCGTTGAAGGCGCGCAGGCGCACCATCGCGTCCTGCACCTCGGGCAGGTCGCGGTTGTGTTTCTTCTCCTGCTCGTGCTCGGTCGTGCTGCCGAAGCGCAGCTCGGGCAGGACGGGGTTGTCGCGCAGGCCGGGGTCTTCGTAGAGGTAGTTGACGGCGTCGAGCCGGAAGCCGTCCGCGCCCCGCCTGAGCCAGAAGCGGATGGTCTCAAGCATGCGCCGCTCGACGGCGGGGTTGCGCCAGTTCAGCTCGGGCTGCTGCGGGTAGAAGTAGTGGTAGTAATACTGGCCCGTCTTCTCGTCGAGCGTCCACGCGACGGGGCCGAAGGACGAAGACCAGTTGTTGGGGCGCGAGCCGTCGGGCCGGGGGTCGCGCCAGACGTACCAGTCGCGCTTGGGGTTGGTGCGCGACGAGCGCGACTCGACGAAGAAGGGGTGCTGGTCGGAGGTGTGGTTGAGGACGAAGTCGATGATGACTTTGATCCCGCGCCGGTGCGCCTCGCGCACCAGCCGGTCGAAGTCGGCGAGCGTGCCGAACTGCGGGTCAACGTCCTCGTAGTCGCTCACGTCGTAGCCGAAATCGACCTGCGGCGAGGGGTAGAAGGGCGTCACCCAGATGGCGTCCACGCCGAGGTCGCGCAGGTGGTCGAGCCGCGCGGTGATGCCGTTGAGGTCGCCGACGCCGTCGCCGTTCGAGTCCTGAAAGCTGCGCGGGTAGATTTCGTAGAAGACGGCGCGCTGCCACCACGGCGGCCCCGCCTTCGCGGCG
>DATMVI010000698.1:0-4279 GCA_035563275.1 Pyrinomonadaceae bacterium | reverse complement strand
CCGCCGCCCGGCCCCCGGCGCCCGCCGCCTTTGATAAAGGAGAGCACCCAGATTGAAGCGTAAAATCAGCCTGCCGGCCGCCGCGCTGGCCGTGGCCCTCGCGGCCCTGCCGGCGCTCGCGGCCGTGACGAAGTACGAGGCCGACGTGGCGCACTCGAACGTCGGCTTCTCGATCCCGATCCTCGGCGGCCTCTCGCACGTCCGCGGCAAGTTCAACGACTTCACCGTCTCCATCGCCTACGACGACGGGGACGTGACGAAGTCGTCGGTCACGGCCGTCATCAAGGCCGCCAGCATCGACACCGGCATCGAGCGGCGCGACGCGCACCTGCGCACCGCCGACTTCTTCGACGTGGAGAAGTTCCCCGAGATCACCTTCAAGTCCACGCGCATCGAGAAGCGGGGCGACTCGTTCGTCGCGCACGGAACCTTCACCATGCACGGCGTCTCGAAGGAGGTCGCGCTGCCCTTCACCGTCAACGGCGTCCGCAAAGCCGCGGACGGCAAGACGACCCTCGGCGTGACGGCGCGCGCCACGCTCAGCCGCAAGGACTACGGCATCGCCTTCGCCCGGCCCGACAACCCGGACTTCCTCGGCGACGCGGTCGAGATCGAGCTGAACGTCGTGACGCGCGCGGCAGCGCCCGAGGGGGCCGCCCCGGCCGCGGCCGCGCCGGCGCGGTAGCGGCCGCGGCGCGACCAAAGAGATGAGCGACGGCGGCGAGCGGCCCACCATCACGGTCGGCGACTTCGTCGCGCGGGCCCCGGCCGACCTCCGTCTGGAGTTTCTGGCCGGCGCGCGCGGGGCCGCCTCGCGCTCCCTCGACGTGCCGCGCATCCAGAAGCTCGGCCTCGCGCTCGCCGGCTTCACCCACTACGTCCACGCGGGGCGCGTCCAGATCGTCGGCCAGAGCGAGCTGCTGTTCCTCAACCAGCTCAGCCCGGAAAGGCGGCGCGGGGCCATCGCCAATCTGGAGCTGGAGAAAATCTCCTGCGTGCTCGTCACGAAGGGGCTGATGCCGCCGCCCGAGCTGGTCGAGGCCGCCGAGGCCGCCGCCCTCCCGCTCATCCAGACGCCGCTCGTCAGCTCGGTCGCCATCGCCGCCGTCACCGAATACCTCGAAGCGGCGCTGGCCCCGCGCCAGACCCGCCACGGCGTGCTCTTAGACCTCTACGACCTCGGCGTCCTCATCGAGGGCAAGTCCGGGGTCGGCAAGTCCGAGTGCGCGCTCGACCTCATCATGCGCGGCCACCAGCTCGTGGCCGACGACACGGTCGAGGTCAGGCGGCAGGGCGACGTGCTCGTCGGCTCGGCCCCGGAGCTTCTGCGCGAGCACATGGAGATACGGGGCTTGGGCATCCTGAACGTGCGCGAGCTGTTCGGCATCTCGGCCGTCAGCGGCCCGAAGCAGATCGGCCTCGACATCCGTCTGGAGCGCTGGCAGGAGGCGCGCGAGGTTGACCGCCTCGGCCTCGACGCGAGCACGGTCGGCATCCTCGGCGTCGAAGTCCCGCACTTCCTCCTGCCGGTCAGCCCCGGCCGCAACCTCGCCACGCTGGTCGAGACGGCGGTGCGCGTGCACCTGCTGCGCGCGCGCGGCTACAATGCGGCCGAGCAGTTGGCGGCGCGCCACGCCGGGCTGATGGGCGCGGGCGCCGGGGCCGAACACGCGGGCGGGGGCGAGGCGGGCGATGAGCAGTAGGGAGAGGGAGGGGGAGGGCGGCGCGGGCGCGACCGCCGCGCCCGACGTGGTCGTCATCACCGGCCTGAGCGGCTCGGGGATGTCTTCGGCCACCAACGCCTTCGAAGACCTCGGCTACTTCTGCGTGGACAACCTGCCGCTCACGCTCCTGCCCACCTTCGCCCGCCTCGTCCAGCCCGAAGACCACAACCGCCCGCACATCGAGCGCGCGGCCGTCGTCATCAACATCCGCGAGGGCCGCTTCCTCTCGGAGTTCGCGGCGCGGCTCAAGGAGCTGCGGGCGACGGGCCTGCGCGTCTACGTCCTCTTCTTCGAGGCCGCCGACGACGTGCTCGTGCGCCGCTTCAGCGAGACCCGGCGGCCGCACCCGGCCGACGGCGACGGCGGCCTGCTCGACGCCATCCGGCAGGAGCGCGGGGCGATGGCCGAGATTCGCGCGCTGGCCGATCAGGTCATCGACACCTCCGAGCACACCGTCCACACGCTGCGCCGGCTCCTCATCGAGCGCTTCAGCCCCGGCCCCGAGGGGCCGACCATGCGCGTGCAGGTCTACAGCTTCGGCTACAAGCACGGCTGCCCGCGCGACCTCGACCTGATGTTCGACGTGCGCCACCTGCCCAACCCCTACTTCGTGCCCGAGCTGCGCGACCTCTCGGGCCACGACCGCCGCGTCGTCGAGTACCTCAGGGCCAGCCCCGAGGTCGGCGAGACGCTGCGCCGCTTCACCGAGCTGATCGACTACCTCCTGCCGCTCTACCGCCGCGAGGGCAAGTCTTACGTGACCATCGGCATCGGCTGCACGGGCGGCCGCCACCGCTCGGTGATGACGGCCAGCCACATCGCGCGCCACCTCCGCCGCGCCGGCTACGACGCGACGGCCGTCCACCGCGACGTGGGCAAGGCGAAGAAGAAGAAAGCGACCTGATTGCGGATTTCGGAGCGCGGGTTTAAAACTAAAGCCCGCCCGGAGGGCGCCGGGTCGGGCGGGGCGCGGCCCCCGTCAACCGCGAGTCCGCGAGCCGCGACCGGAGGAGTTGATTGATGCCTGAGAAGACGCAGGACGAGGCGGCGGGGCGGGTGGCGGGCGTGATCGTCTCGCACGGGCAGGTCGCCAACGAACTACTCGCCGCGGCCGAGACCATCATCGGCCCCGTCAGGCACATCACGGCCGTCTCCATCGGCTGGCACGACGACGTGGAGGCGGCGACCGGCGAGATCGAGCGCGCCATGGAGCGCGTCTCCGAGGGGCGCGGCGTGCTGCTGCTGACCGACATGTTCGGCGGCACGCCGACGAACATCGCGGCGATGTTCCTGCGCGCCGGCGAGACCGAGGTGGTCACGGGCGTCAACCTGCCGATGGTCATCAAGCTGGCGAGCCAGCAGGGCGGCGAGTCGCTCGCCGAGGTCGCGCAGCTCGTCCGCGATCAGGGGCGGCAGGGCATCTACCTCGCCGGCGAGATGCTGGCCGGCGGGGCGAGGAAGGGTTCCTGACGGGCCGCCGCTTAAGAGAAGAGTTCCCGATGGTCGAGTGCGAGGTCAGGGTCGTCAACCGTCTGGGGCTGCACGCGCGCGCGGCCGCCAAGCTCGTCCGCATGGCCTCCGGCTTCCGCAGCGCCGTCAGGCTTGAGCGCTGCGACCGCGCGGGCGCGGCCGACGCCAAGTCGATCCTGAGCGTGCTGGTGCTGGCGGCCGCGCGCGGCACGGAGCTGAAGGTCACGGCCGAGGGCGCGGACGAGGGCGCGGCGCTCGACGCCGTCCGCGAGCTGATTTCGAGCGGGTTCGGGGAGACGGAAGAGTGAGCCGGAGCAAGAAGGGGAGGCGCGAGGCGCGGTGGCGCGGCACGCCCGTCTCGGACGGCGTGGCGGCCGGCCGCGTGCTGCGCGTCCACAGCGGCGGGCGCCACAGCATCTACCGCGTCGCGCTCGACGCCCCGGAGGTCGAGCGCGAGGTGCGCCGCTACCGCGCCGCCGTCCGCCTCTCGCGCCGCCAGCTCCTCGCGCTCAAGAAGCGGGCCGTGCGCGCCCTCGGCGACGAACACGCCTACATCTTCGACGCGCACCTCCTGATGCTCGAAGACCGCAAGCTCAACGAGGACGTGGAGACGATCATCCGCTCGGAGCCGGTCAACGCCGAGTGGGCCGTCAAGGTCGTCACCGACCGCCTGCTCGCCGTCTACGACGAGATCAAGGACGACTACCTGCGCGAGCGCAGCTCCGACATCGAGGACGTGACGCGCCGCCTCTTCGTCGCCCTCTCGGGCGAGAGCCTGCCGAGCCGCCGCCTGACCGAGGACGCCTGCCTCGTGGCCGAGGAGTTGATGCCCTCGACCATCGCCGAGTTGGACTTCGCCCACGTCAAGGCCGTCGCCACCGACGTGGGCGGCTGGACTTCGCACACGGCCATCATCGCGCGGGGCTTGGGCATCCCGGCCGTCGTCGGCCTGAGAGACTTCTACCGCCACGCGCGCACGGGCGACACGGTCGTCGTGGACGCGCAGCGCGGCGAGGTGGTCTTGAACCCCGGCCCCGAGACGCTCGACGCGCACCGCGCGCGCCAGTCGCGGGCGGCCGCCGCGC
>DATMVI010000697.1:0-4466 GCA_035563275.1 Pyrinomonadaceae bacterium | reverse complement strand
CGAACTGCGAGGCCTGCGCCGCGCCGTAGTCGGCCCGCTCGCCGACGCCGACGAGCAGCAGCCGCCGCGGCTTCGCGCCCCCGGCCCCGGCCCCGAGGTGGAGGTAGGCCGTCTCGCCCTCCTTGCCCTTCAACTCCTCGGCTTCGAGGACGGCGCGGACGAGGCCGGCGGAGGCCGCGTCGAGGTCTTTGAGGAAGCCCTCGTCGGCCTTCTCGTCTTTGAAGACGGCGACGGCCAGAGCCTGCGCGTCCACGTCGGCCGGGCGCGCGTTGCTGGTCTGAATCTCCATAACTCCCCTTCTCTCCTGTGTCATTCTCGGGTGCGCTCTTTCAACTGGGCGCGCGTCTCGCGCTCCACCGTCCGGCGCATCGCGGTCTCTCGCTTGTCGTACAGTTTTTTACCACGAGCCACGCCTATTTCAAATTTGACGCGGCCGCCCTTGAGGTAGACGCGCGTGACGACCAAGGTCATGCCCTTCGTCGTCGCCTCCTCTTCGAGCCGCTCGATCTCGCGGCGGTGGAGGAGGAGCTTGCGCGTCCGCGTGGGGTCGTGGTTGAGGCGGTTGCCGTGCGAGTAGTGCGAGACGTGCGCGTTGAAGAGCCACGCCTCGCCGTCGCGCACGGCGACGTAAGACTCCTTCAATTGAATCTGCCCGTCGCGGATGCTCTTGACCTCCGTCCCCGTGAGCACCGCGCCGGCCTCGTACTTGTCGAGGACGTGGTACTCGTGGAACGCCGCGCGGTTCGTCACGATGGTCTTCTCTTCGCCCGCCATCACGCGCCCCCCCGCGCCACGCGCCCCCGAATCGGGACGAGGCCGGGCGGGGCCGCGCGGCCCGCGGCCTCGGCCTCCCGACCTCCGGCCTCGCCGTAGAGGGTGGTGCGCTGAAGCGGTCGCAACCCCTCGGCCTCGACGCGCGCGCGCAGCTCGGCGGCCGGGACGTAGGAGCCGAAGTCGGCCCCGGCCGCGCGCGTGATCTTCTCCTCGATGAGCGTGCCGCCGAGGTCGTCCGCGCCGCAGCCGAGCGAGGCCGCGGCCTCGTCCAGCCCGCGCTTGACCCACGGCACGGCCTGCACGTGCGGCAACTCCTCGCCGAAGAAGAGCCGCGAGACGGCGACGAGGTTCAAAGCCTCGCGCGTCTCCGGGCTCCTCAGCCCGCGCTTGAGGGCGATGGGCGCGCGCGCCGAGACGAAGGGGAGCTGGATGAACTCGGTGAAGCCGCCCGTCCGGCGCTGGGCTTCGAGCAGGCGTCCGAGGTGTTCGGCTCGGTGCTCGAGCGTCTCGACGTGCCCGTACATCATCGTCGCCGTCGTCGGCAAGCCCGCGCGGTGCGCCGTCTCGACGATCTCAAGCCACTCGCCGCTCATCACCTTCTCGGCGCACAGGCGCCGCCGCACGTCGTCCACCAGAATCTCGGCGGCCGTGCCCGGCATCGAGCCGAGCCCGGCGTCGCGCAGCCGCTCGACGATCGAGGCGTAAGGCCAGCCCGTGCGCTCGCGCAGGAAGGCGACCTCCTCGGGCGAGTAGGCGTGGACGTGGAGCGCCGGGAAGGCGCGCTTGAGTTCGCGGACGAGGTCGAAGTAAAAGCCAACGGGCGTGCCGAAGTCGAGTCCGCCCTGAATCGTCACCTCGGTGATGCCGAAGGGCAGGCGGCGCGCGACGTGCGCGAGGCACTCGTCGAGGGAGAGGCGGTAGGAGTCCGGGTCGCGCTCGTCGCGGCGGAAGTTGCAGAAGCCGCAGTGCTGCGCGCAGACGTTCGTCCAGTTCAGGTTGAGGTTGACGACGTAGGTCACGCGGTCGCCCCACAGCCTTCGCTTCAGCGCGTCGGCCGCGGCGTACAGCTCGCGGCGCGCTCCCTCGTCTTCGAGCGCGAGCAGCGCCGCCGCCTCCGCGCGCGAAAGCCCCGCGCCGCCCGCGGCCCGCTCGATGATGCGCCCCGTCTCGCCCGCTTCGCTCACAGCCTGTAACCCTCGAACTCGCCGCGCGGCGGCCTCGACATCAAAGTCTCGACCGCCTCGCGCGCGCCCTTGCCTTCGTAGAGCACGGCGTGCACCTCGCGCGTGATCGGCATCTCGACGCCGCGCCGCTCGCCGAGCAGCTTCAGCGCGCGCGTCGTCCGCACGCCCTCGGCCACCTCCGCCATTTCCGCGAGCACTTCTTCGAGCGCGCGCCCGCGCCCCAGTTCCAGCCCGACGCGTCGGTTGCGCGACAGCCCGCCCGTGCAGGTCAGAACCAGATCGCCCAAACCGGCCAGCCCCATCAGCGTCTCGACGCGCGCGCCCTCGGCCAGCGCCAGCCGCGTCATCTCGGCCAAGCCCCGCGTGATGAGGCCGGCCACGCTGTTCGTCCCCAAACCGAGGCCCGTGACCATCCCGGCGGCCAGCGCCATCACGTTCTTCGACGCGCCGCCCAGCTCCGTCCCCACCACGTCCGAGTTCGTGTAGACGCGGAAATTCTGCGCGCTCAGCTCGGCCTGCGCCAGCCGGCACAACTCTTCGTCGGCGCTCGCGGCGACGACCGCCGTCGGCTGGCCCGCCGCCACTTCCTGCGCGAACGAAGGGCCGGAGAGGCAGACGAAGCGGCGGGCCGCCTCGGCCCCGAGCGCGTCGCCGACGACCTCCGAGATGCGCTTGCCAGTCTCCACCTCGACGCCCTTCGTCGCGCTCACGAACACGGCCCCCGGCGCGGTGGCCCCGCGCATCCTTTCGAGCAGTTCGCGCGTCGCGTGCGAAGGCGCGGCCAGAATCACCAACCCGGCCCCTTCGAGCGCCCCGCGCAAATCGCCGGTCGCGCTCACCCCCTCCGGCAGTTCGTGCCCCGCGAGATAGACCTCGTTGACCCGCCGTCGCCCGACCGATTCGACCACGGCCGGGTTGCGCGACCACAGGCGCACCTCGTGCCCCGCGCGCCCCGCCACCAAGGCCAGCGCCGTCCCCCAACCGCCCGCCCCGACGACAGCGACAAGCATAAAAGCGAGTAGTCAGTAGTCAGCGGTCAGTAGACAGTAGCGCTCCGCGACTCCTGACGCCGGCACGCTGACGATTCATTGCCGAAGCTCTTCCTACCGGCTACTGACTACCGTCTACTTCCATTTGTTCTCCGTCCCGCGCAGGAGCCGGCCGATGTTGGCGCGGTGCATGAAGATGATGAGCGCGCCGCCGGCGAGCGCGGCCGCCAGCAGCGGGCCGAGGCTCGCGCCCGCGCCGCCGCGCGCGCCGAAGAGCCAGACGAGGAGCGGGAGCAGCGCGGCCGCCGTCATCGAGCCGAGCGAGACGTAGCGCGTCGCCCACACCACGAGGACGAAGGCCGGCAGCGCGCACAAGACCGCGAGCGGCGCGAGGCTGAGGAAGACGCCGAGGCCCGTGGCCACGCCCTTCCCGCCGCGGAAGCGCAGCCACACGGGGAAGACGTGCCCCGCGACGGCCGCCAGCGCGGCGGCGGCCACCCACCAGTTGACGCCGAAATCGCCCGTCAGAAACTGGCGCGCGAGGACGACGGCGAGCGCGCCTTTGGCCGCGTCGAGCAGGAGCGTCAGGAGGCCGGCCGCGCGGCCCGCGCGCCGCGTCACGTTCGTCGCCCCCGTCCCCCCCGACCCCGTCTCGCGCACGTCGCCCGCGCCCTTCAGCCGCACGAGCAGATACCCGAACGGGACCGAGCCGAGGAGGTACGCCAGCAATACGACCGAGACGTGAAGCATCCGAACCCACCCCGCACGGCGAGAGAGGACGAGACCTGCGCGAACGCCGACTATAGCAAGCCGCCCGAGCGCGCGACAAGGAATGAGCGCCGGGGCGGGGATTTCAAAACCGGGGATGCGCGCGGGGACGGAGGTTTCGAGCCGCGGCCCGCCGCCCCGCGCGGACCCGGTCGAAGTGGTTGTCAACGCGCCCGCGGGCTGTTAATAATACTTAAGTGCCCGCCGGACTCCCCGGCCGCCGCGCCGCCCCGAAAGCCACTCACCCGGTAAGACTTCAACCCGAGAAGCACCTTTAAGCACGATGCGACGACGCGCGCTCAACCTCCTCCGGGCACCGGCCCGCCGCCTGTGGCGCGCGGCGCTGCGGGCCGTCGTCGCGGGCCTCGTCTTCGCGGTCTGCCTCGCGGTCGCGCTGCGCCTCATGGGCGTGCCCGTGCCCGGCCCCGAAGAGTTGCTGGACGAGTTCGAGGGCGTGTCGAGGCTGGCCGAGATTCTTTCCTGAAGGGCCGCAAGACGTGAGAGACGATTTAAGTGAATGCCACGAATTGCTCGGCGTCGCGCCGGGCGCGTCGGCCGAGGAGTTGAAGGCGGCGCACCGCGACCTCGTCAAAGTCTGGCACCCGGACAGGTTCTCGCACGACCCGCGCCTCCAGCAGAAGGCGCAGGAGAAGCTGAAGGAGATAAACGAAGCCTTCGAGGCGTTGACTTCCGGCCGCGCGCCGCGCCGCGCACAGGCGGCGACGCGTGAGCGACGAGTAGAGGCGGCAGA
>DATMVI010000696.1:0-3375 GCA_035563275.1 Pyrinomonadaceae bacterium | reverse complement strand
CGCCGTCGCCGGCAACACGCCCGCGCGGCCCGCGACGACCGCGGGCACGGGCGCGAACGTGCCGCCCGGCCCCCCGCTCTCGAAGAACGAGGTGGTGACGATGCTTCAGGGCGGCATCCCCGCGGCCCGCGTCGAGCAGTTCGTCGAGGCGCGCGGCGTCAGCTTTCAGGTGACGCCCGAGGTCGCGCGCGAGATCACGGCCGCGGGCGGCAACCGCTCGCTCGTCGGCGCGATCACGGAGAAGTCGGTCGCCGCGAGCAACACCTCGGCCGGTTACGACGGCCCCGGCGATGACGGCGACGACGACGACGGCGGCGACTCCGGCCCCGCCGGCCCGAACTACGACGGCCTCATCGATCAGGCGCAGTCGTCCTTCCTCGCGCAGGACTACAACAACGCCGGCAGCTACCTCAAGCAGGCCATCGAACTCGACCCGTCGCGCCCCATCGGCTTCCAACTGCTCGGCTCGTGGGCGATGGTGGCGGGCGACTTCGCGACGGCCGACAAGGCGATGCGCGCCGCCATCGACCGCGGGGGCTCGGCCAGCTTCCGCGTCCTGCACGACCACGACGGCGGCTTCAACCAGTATTGCGAGGGCTCCTTCTTCGTCTCCCGCGCGGGCGTCAGCTTCGTCGCCAACGACGGCCGCGACACCTTCGAGGCCGCCGACTCGAACATCAAGGAGGTCAAGACGAACCGCCTCGTCGGGGCCAACCTCGGCGCGTTCCACGTCAAGCCCGTGCAGCGCATCAACGGCCGCGACAACTTCAACTTCGCCCCCATGAGCACCAACAAGGCCGAGGCCGAACTGCTCATCCGGCTCGTGCAGGCGTACTGAAAAAGCCGCGAACCGTGAATCGTGACTCGGTAAAGAGAGTCGTCAGTCGTCGGCAATCAGTTTTTTGTCTCCACCGACGACTGACGGCTTCGATTCACGATTCGCGGTTCCCGTCCCCATCGAACCCATGACCGACCACGCGAAGCGCACCCCGACGCTCGTCCTCCTCGCCTTAACGTTCTTCCTCTTCGCGCCGCAGGGCGCGGCCGCGCAGAAGCCGCAGGAGGCCGAGCGGCACGCGCAGCGTGGCGCGCAGGAGTTGCAGCGCCAGCAGTGGCGGCGCGCCGCCGAGCACTACCGCCGCGCCGTCGCCGCCGACCGCCGCCACGTCGAGTCCAACTACGGCCTCGGCGTCGCCTACATGAATCTGAAGCAGTGGCAGGACGCGCTCGGGGCCTTCTCGAACGTCATCGAGGTGCGCCCCAACGCGCGCCTCAAGGACGCCTACATCGGCTCCGGCCTCATCTTCTTCGAGACGCAGAAGTTCAAGGAGGCGACGGACGTTTTCGGCTTCGCCGAGCAGTTGGGCGAGCTGCCGCCGCACGTCTATTACTACTACGGCAAGGCGCAGCTCCAGCAGGGGCGGCCGCGCGAGGCCCTCGCCGCCCTGCGCCGCGCCGCGCCCGCCCCGCAGTACGCGCAAGACCTCTACTTCAGCCTCGGCTTCCTCCACCTCCAGCAGAACGAGAGCAAGGAGGCCGTCGCCGCGCTCGAACAGGCGCTGCGGCTCAACGCGGGGCACGCGCCGACCCTGATGCTGCTCGGCAACGCCTACCTCGGGCAGGAGCGCCACGCCGAGGCCGAGCGCCTGCTGCGTCAGGCGCTCGCGCTCGACCCCAACCAGTTCTTCACGCACTACGGGCTGGGCTACGCGCTGCTCAACCAGAACCGCGTCGAGGAGGCGGTCGCCTCCTTCACGGCCGCGCTCCGGCTCCAGCCGCAGTCGCCCGAGGCGCTCGTCGGCCTCGCCACGGCGCAGGCCCGCCACCCGCTCAACCGCTTCCGCGAGGCGCAGACCGCGCTCGAACAGGCCATGCGCCTCAAGCCCGACGCGGCCGAGCCGCTGATGGGCCTCGGGGTGGTCTACTACTCGCAGGGCCAGTACCCGGCGCTGCTTTCGGCCGCGCAGCAGGCCGCGCGGCTCGCGCCGCAGAACGCCAACACGCACACCCTGCTGGCCGCCTCCTACGCCACGGTCGGGCAGATGCGCGAGGCCGTCGCCTCGGCGCGCGAGGCGCTGCGGCTCGACCCCGACAACTACTGGCCGCGCCACGTCCTCGGCTTCATCCACGTCCGCGAGGATCGCCCGCAGGAGGCGCTCGGCGAGGCGCGCCGCGCCGCCGCCATGCGCCCCGACTACCCGGAGACGCAGAACCTTCTGGCCTACGTGCTCAACCAACTGAACCAGCATCAGGAGGCGCTGGCGGCCGCGCAGCGCGCGCTCCAGCTGCGCCGCGAGCCGGCCGACGAGGGGTGGGCGCAGTACAACATCGCCACGGCGCTCGACAAGCTCGGCCGCCGCGGGGAGGCGGCCGCGGCCTTCCGCCAATCGCTCTCCGCCTACAATCAGGTCGGCCGCACGCTCGACCCCGACGACCTTTACCTGATGGGCAACGCCTACCTCCAGCTCGAACAGGACGAGCAGGCCGTGGCCGCCTTCCGCCAAGCCATCCGGCTCCGCCCCAACTTCCCCCAGTCGCGCTACAACCTCGGCGTCGCCTACTTCGCCGCCGGCAACCGCAAGGGCGCGATGGACGAGTACAACGCGCTCAGGCGCCTCGACCCCGACCGCGCCGCGCGCCTCCTCAAGGTCATCAACGGCCGGAGGTAGCGGCCGCGCCCCGAACCCCGACGCAAGCCTCGCCTGTTCCGCCCGGCCGGGCCGCCGCCCGCGACGCCCGGCCCTTTCACCGCACACGAAAGGGAGGGACTTGTGTCCATCAACGAAGAGAAACTGAACCGGCTGCTCGGGACTTTCGTCGGCGACTTCGGCGCGACCTTCCACGCCGGCCTCGTCGTCATCGGCGAGCAACTGGGACTCTACAAGGCTCTGGCCGGGGCCGGCCCGCAGACGCCGGCCGAGCTGGCCGAGCGCACCGGCACCTTCGAGCGCTACGTCCGCGAGTGGCTCAACTCGCAGGCCGCCGGCGGCTACGTCGAATACGACCGCGAGACGGGCCGCTACTCGCTCTCCGAGGAGCAGGCGTTCGCGCTGGCCGACGAGGGCAGCCCGGCCTACCTGCCCGGCGCCTTCCTCCTCGCCGTCTCGGCCCTGCGCGCCGTGCCCGAGATCGCCGAGCGGTTCCGCACCGGCGAGGGCTTCGGCTGGCACGAGCACGACCACGGCCTCTTCCGCGGCACCGAGCTGTTCTTCCGGCCCGGCTACGCCGCCAACCTGACCAGCGCGTGGATACCCGCGCTCGACGGCGTCGAGGAGAAGCTGAAGGCGGGCGCGAAGGTGGCCGACGTGGGCTGCGGCCTCGGCGCCTCGACGATCCTGATGGCGCAGGCTTACCCGGCCTCGACCTTCGTCGGCT
>DATMVI010000695.1:0-14248 GCA_035563275.1 Pyrinomonadaceae bacterium | reverse complement strand
CGGCTTCGTCATCGACATGCCGGCCGGCGAGCTGCGCGCCTTCGACGCGCGCACGCGGCCGCTGCGTCAGGCCGCCGCGCCGCCCGACGGGGCCGTCGTCCGCTGGCTGACCGACGGCACGAGTCGCCGCCCCTTCGTCATGCTCGCCGAGGGCCGGCGCGCGCTCCTCGACACCGGCTCGGGCTTCGGCCTCGCGGTGGACGAAACGGCCGCGCGGGCTTTGGGCATCATCGCCTCGGGCGGGCGCGAGCGCGGCCAGACGCGCGACCTCGCGGGCGGGCGCATCAGTTCGCGCCGGGTCGAGGCGGCCACCGTCCACCTCGGCCCGCTCGCCCTGCGCCGCGTCCCGACCGACCTCCTCGTGCGCGCCGAGAAGGGCGCGCCCGTCATCCTCGGCCGCGACGCGCTGCGCCCCTTCCGACTCACCTTCGATCCCGTCAGCCGCCTCATCATGCTCGACCCGGCCGAATAGGATTTTCGGTTCGCGATTTTCCATTCGGTCGTCAGTCATCAGTTTTTGCTTTTACTGATAACTGACGACCGACGACGCCTTCAGTCGCGAATCAGAAATCCAAAATCTAAAATCTTAATTGACGCGGGCTAACAATAGAATTGACAAGGCTTAGGGGCGCGGTTAACATTGCCCCGGCTCGCTTCAGGGCCGTCTCTGGCGGCTCCCGTTCAACAACCCGGCTTCGGCCGACAGCTTACGGACTGCTCCGGCCTGCTCCCGCGGGAGGCTCACGAAGAAGATGAACCGCGCGGCCGTCCCCATCCCCGAAAAGCTTTTCTTCAAGATCGGCGAGGTGTGCGACATCACGGGCATACAGGCGCACGTTTTGCGCTACTGGGAGTCGGAGTTCCCCATGCTCGCGCCGCAGAAGAACCGCGCCGGGCAGCGCACCTACCGCAAGCGCGATGTCGAGATGGTGCTCCGCATCAAGGAGCTGCTCTACGAGGATCAGTACACCATCGCCGGGGCCAAGAAGCGTCTGACGAACGAACTGCGCGGGGCCAGCAAGCTCAAGGTGGTGACGCCCGAGATGGCCGCGCAGCAGTCGGCCGCCGCCCCCCAGCCCGCCCCCGAAGCCGCCCCCACGCCCTCTCCCGACCCGCCCGTCGAAAGCTTCCCGCAGCCCTTCGCGACGCCGGCCGCCGGGCCCGCGCCCGCCCCCGAGTTGACCGACGAGCGCCGCGCGGCCCTGCGCCGCCTCGGCCAACAGATGCGCGAGCTGCTCCTGCTCCTCGAAGGTCAGGACGCGCACCGCGGCTCGCCGCGACGCTAAGCCCGCGCGCCCCCAAACCACGCGCGCCTCATTTGACCAAACCCACGTTTCCATAGATACTAAACCCCGTCACGGGATGTGGCGCAGCCTGGTAGCGCGCTCGCTTGGGGTGCGAGAGGTCCCGAGTTCGAATCTCGGCATCCCGATACACCGAAAGGCCCTTTAACCCACCGCGGTTGAGGGCCTTTGTCTTTTCCGATTCGGGAGGTCTGATGCCCTACAAAGACCCGTTGAAGAAGCAGGCGTGGCAGCGGCGACGCACCCTCAAATTCTCGCAGATGCGCGCGGCCGGAATTGACGTGGCGCGGTTCATTCTGCGTGAGGCGCGCCGGTCAGATAAGTTACGCGGGAAGGCGTGCGACCTGACGAAGGAGCAGATCGAGACGCTCATCGCGGGCGGCTGTAGTTACGCTGCGAGACGGGGTTGAGGATGACGCTCGACCGCATAGACAACGCGCTCGGACGCACCCGCGCAAACGTCGTCCCGGCCTGCATCCGCTGTAACTACGCGCGGCGCGACATGCCCTTCGAGGCTTGGCTCTGTCTGGTCGAAGGGCTGAGGCGCGCGAGGGAACTGGGACTGTTCGGAGGCTGGACGGGGCGAACCAGATAGACACCGGCATCGAGTGAAACGAGCAGGCCCGCATCGTAAAAGACGCGGGCCTGCTCGGCTTCAGTCGTGATAAGACCGAGTTGATGAGTGACGCCGTGACGGCGAACCGTGCTACAGGCGGCGCGAGGCGGCCGGCTGGGATTTGTCGGCGGCGGGCTTTTGGGTGAAGCCGCCGGCGAGGGTGATGACGCAGACCGCGCCGAGCTTGTGGCCGCCGCAGGCGACGCCGACGACCTTGAAGGTCGGGCTCAGGAGGCGTGTGCGGTGGCCGCGGTTGGCGAAGCCGTCGTCAATGAGGAGGGCGATGACGCGCTCGCGGGCCGTCTCGTCGCCGTAGGAGAGGTTCTCGCCGATGGGGGCCGCCCACTCCCCGAAGCGCCCGACGCGCTGCTCGCAGAAACTTCCGTCCGCGCCCTTGTGCCCGGTCGCCCCGGACGCGGCCTGCTCGGCGGCCAGCGCCTTCGCGCCCGAGCACATCCCCTCAGAGACTTCGAGCGCCCCGACCGGCTTGGCCGAGCGCAGCGCGCGGGCGGCCTCGTCGAGCGCGCCCACACCCTCCTCGGTGATGAACGCCGGCCTGCCGGGCCTGCGGAGTTCGCGGCCGCTGAAGAGGGGCCGGAGTTGTTCGACGTAGGCGGCGTATTCGGCCGGGCGCGTCCGCGCGAGGTTGATCTCGCGGGCGAGGTCTTGTTCTAGCGCCTCGTAAGAGGCGGGCGGGTTGATAGCCAACTGCTGCGGGCGCACGCGGCCGGCGGCCGGGAGCGTCAGGAGCGCGCACGCGCAGACGAGGAACACTGCGGCGGAGGCGTGTCGCCTTCTCATGGGGGCACCTCAAACGGTTTGAAGAAGGAACGGGGGCGGGCGCGACCCGGCGAAGCGCAGTCCGGGAAGGCCCGTGAATAGGCGAGAGTTTTACGTTAATCGAGAGCGCGAGTCAAGCGGATGTTTTTGGAGCGTAAGCCCCGACCGTCAGGGAGGGCGTGACGAGTGAGGCCGGAGACTTCGTTAACGGCAAGCCCTTAGCCTCCAGCCTCCGGCCCGATGCCTCCCTAACGGGCGGGCCTCTGACAGTCTTACTTCGTCGCCTGCTTGAGGAGTGGTTCGAGGCGTGCGGCGGCTTCGGGCTTGAGGCGTTTGAGTTCGTCGTACTGGCGCGCGGCCGCTTCGCGGTCGCCGTCCTGTAGGTGGAGGACGGCGAGGACGTAGCGCGCGTCGGCGTCGCCGGGGTTGAGCTCGACGGCGCGGGTGTAAGCTTCGGCGGCCTCGCGGAAGCGCTTGAGATTCTTGTAGGCGTTGCCGAGGTTGAAGTAGGCGTCGGCGTCCGCGGGGTTGAGGCGGACGGCCTCTCTGAAGGCGGTGGCGGCCTCGGCGTGCCGGCCCAGACGGTCGTGGGCGTTGCCGAGCTGGAAGTACGTGTCCGCGTGCTTCGGGTTGAGTTCGGAGGCGCGGCGGAAGGCCGCGGCCGACTCGTCGTACTGCTCCAGCTTGAAGTGGGCGACGCCGGTCAGGTAGTGCGTCTCGGCGTTCTTGTTCGAGACCTTCGCGAGCGCGGCGACGGCCTCCTGAAGCTTGCCGGCCGCGAGCAGCGTTTTGCCCTCCTCGTTCGGTTGCAGGCGGAGGAGCTCGCGCCGCTGCTGTTCGGCCTCGCCGGCGCGCCCCGCCTTCTCGTAGACGGCGGCCAGCCCGCGGTGCGCGTCGGCGTGCTGCGGGTTGGCGGCGAGGGCCTGACGGTAGGCTTCGACGGCCGCGTCGGACTGGCCGAGCGCGGCGTGCGCGTAGCCGAGACCCGTCAAAGCTTCGGCGTCCTTCGGGTTCTTCTCGACGGCCTTGCGGAACTGCGCGACGGCCTCGTCGTGCCTGCCCTGCTGCGAGTAGATTTTGCCGAGGTTGTAGAAAGAGTCCGGGTCGTCGGGGTTCTCCTTCGCCGCCTGCTCCAGCGCGGCCTCGATGCTCTTCAAAGCCTCCTGCGGGATGGCCGCGGGCGTGCCCGAAGCGGTCGGGGCGGGCGCGTCGGCGCGGGCCGGTTCGGGAGGCTTGTCGGCGGGCGCGCCGCTCTCCGTTTTGCACGAGGCGAGGGCGCAGACGAGGAGCGCGATTGAGAGAGCTGGGAGCGTGCGTTTCATCAATGTGGTCTCGAACGGAGCGCGGACGGGAAGAGCGCGCGCGGGCCATTTAAGCAGCCGGCGGCGCGTTCGGCAAGGCGGGGTGAGGGAGGGGCCGGGCGGCGTTCAGCCTTCGGCGTCGCGCAGCTCGGCGACGACGATCTCGGAGGTGAGCGTGCGGTGCACGGGGCACTTGTGGGCGATCTCCTGAAGGCGCGCGTGCTGCTCGGGCGTGAGGTCGCCTTCGACGCGGACGGAGCGCTCAATGCGGTGGATGAAGCCGTCGGCCGCGCGCTCGCACTCGGCGCAGTCCTTCGCGTGCTGCCGCCCCTGCCGCAGCCGCACCGTGACGCGCTCGACGGGCCAGTTCTTGCGGCGCGCGTAGAGCGTGATCGTCATCGAGATGCAACTGCCGAGCGCGGCGAGCAGCAGCGTGTAGGGGTCGGGGCCGGCGTCGTCGCCGCCGAGCGCGGCCGGCTCGTCCGTGACGAAACTCCGGCCCGCGCCGTAGCCCACCTCGTTCCGCAGATTCGTCAGCGAGGTCACGGTCACTTCACTCATCGCGGGTCGCCTCCGAAAAAAGCCGTGAGTCGTTAAACGTCAATCGTCAACCGTTCGGGCGGCGGTCGCGTCGCATGATACCCCCGACCCGGCGACCGTCCAAACGATTCACGATTGACGTTTAACGATTCACGGCCTCTTAAAGCAAAGCGGCGGGTCGGAGGAGCACCCGACCCGCCGCCTTTCTTCACTCGTGGCACTAAACAGGAACCGCGGGAGCCTCTAGCCCGAGCGACCGGCACGCGCGTAGAGGTTGACCGCGAAGAGCAGAGTCAAAGCCAAAGTCATCACTCTCACCTCTCCCATCTTGATGCACGGAAGAGAGCGTTAATGCGGCGCGGATTCCAAAAAACTCCGCGGGGGCGGAAACGGAACCGCGGGCGGCGGCGGGCGGGCCTCAAGTTAAAGCGGCCGGGGCTGTCGGCGTAACTCATACCCGCCCGCGGTTCCGTCTCCCTTTCCAAACTTGCGGAGGCGCGGGCGGGCGGATACACTTCGGGGCGTTCCAGTCATTAACCTATTCGCGGGCGCGGCCGGGCCTCGGCGCGGGCGGTCGCGCGAGGATTTAGAGCATGAAGATTCACGAGTATCAGGGCAAGGAGTTGTTGCAGAAGTACGGCGTGGCCGTGCCGCGCGGGCTGGTGGCGCGCTCGCCCGAGGAGGCTTACCACGCGGCGAAGGAGCTGGGCACGGAGGTGGTCGTCGTCAAGGCGCAGATTCACGCGGGCGGGCGCGGCAAGGGCGGCGGCGTCAAGCTGGCGCGCTCGGCCGACGAGGCGCGGGAGATCGCGCGCCAGATGCTCGGCATGAATCTCGTCACGCACCAGACCGGCCCCGAAGGCCGCGAGGTGCGCGTGCTGCTCGTCGAGGAAGGGCTGCCGATTGATAAGGAGTTCTACCTCGGCGTCGTCCTCGACCGCGCCTCGGGCCGCAACGTCTTCATGGCCTCGTCGGCCGGCGGCATGGACATCGAGGAGGTCGCCGCCAACACGCCCGAGCTGATCCTGAAAGAGACCGTTGACCCGGCCGTCGGCTTCCGCCCGTTTCAGGCGCGCAAGCTCGCCTTCGGGCTGGGCCTGCCGGCCAAGCTCGTCAATCAGGCGGCCAAGTTCATGCAGTCGCTCTACCACGCCTACGAGCAGATGGACGCCTCGCTGCTTGAGATCAACCCGTTCCTCCTGACGAAGGACGAGCGCCTGATCGCGCTCGACGCGAAGGTCAACTTCGACGATAACGCCTTGTACCGCCACCCGGACTTCCACTCCCTGCGCGACCTCAACGAGGAGGAGCCCCTGGAGATCGAAGCCTCGAAGTTCGACCTGAACTACATCAAGCTCGACGGCAACATCGCCTGCATGGTCAACGGCGCCGGGCTGGCGATGGCGACGATGGACATCATCAAGCTGGCCGGGGGCGAGCCGGCCAACTTCCTCGACGTGGGCGGCGGCGCGTCGCAGGAGCGCGTCGAAGCGGCCTTCCGCATCCTCCTCGCCGACGAGAACGTCCGCGCCGTGCTCATCAACATCTTCGGCGGCATCGT
This sequence comes from Pyrinomonadaceae bacterium, assembly GCA_035563275.1. Taxonomy (GTDB): domain Bacteria; phylum Acidobacteriota; class Blastocatellia; order Pyrinomonadales; family Pyrinomonadaceae; genus QHXN01. Next base: position 8,146 of record DATMVI010000695.1, on the reverse strand, counting down.
CCGCACCGACATGGTCGCGCGCGGCGTCATCGAGGCGGCCAAGTCCATCGGCGTGCAAGTCCCCGTGGTCGTCCGGCTCGAAGGCACCAACGTCGAAGAGGGCCGCCGCCTCATCGCCGAGTCCGGCATGAACTTCACGGTCGCCAACGGCATGAAGGACGCCGCCGAAAAGGTCGTCGCCCTCGCCGGATAAAATAGAGGATGACGGGCGGGGGGGGAAGAGCAACCCGTCTTCCCCGTCGCCCGACAACCGTCGCGCCATTGCTTATGTCTCGCTGGCTCACACCGCTCGTGCTCGTCAGCCGCCTCGGCCTCGCGGCCCTCTTCCTCTTCGCGGCCGGCGCGAAGCTGTTCACGTTCCGCGACTTTAAGGCGAACCTCGCGAACCTCGTCGAGGAGCCGTTCGTGTGGCCCGCGGCGGCGGCCGTCGTCGCCGCGGAAATCGTCGCCGGCCTGCTCCTCGTCTGGCCGCGCGCGGCCCGCCTCGGCTCGCTGCTCGCCGCCGCCCTCCTCGCCGGCTTCGCCGCCTACGCCCTCTACTACGTCTACGTCCTCCGCGGCGAACCCCTGGAGTGCGGCTGCTTCGGCCGCCTCATCGCCTCGCAACTCGGTGTCTCCACGGCGCTGCGGAACCTCGCGCTCCTCATCCCCTGCGCCCTCGTCTTCTTCGGCCTCCCGCGCCTGCGTCGCCGGGCGGCCGAAGCGGCGACGCCCGTCGCCTCGCCCGCCTCGCCCGCTTAGCAGTCGGCCCGGCCGCGGCCCGGCCCGAAGCTTCTGAAGCCCCGAAGATGGGTGTAGAATCGGCGCGCCTTTTTCAAGACGAGCATCGGAGCGGGAGGCGAGATGGCGACACTGTCTTTCTGGGGCGGGGTGGGGACGGTGACGGGGTCGAAGTATCTGATCGAGCACGGCGGGGCGAGGGTGCTGGTGGACTGCGGGCTGTTTCAGGGCCTGAGGGAGTTGCGGGAGAGGAACTGGGAAGCGCCGCCGTTCGAGCCGAAGAGCGTTGACGCCGTGGTGCTGACGCACGCGCACGTAGACCACACGGCTTACCTGCCGCGGCTGGTGCGGCTCGGGTTCGCCGGGCCGGTCTACTGCTCGAAGGGGACGGCCGACTTGTTGAAGTTGCTGCTGCCCGACTCGGCGAGGTTGCAGGAGGAGGAGGCCGAGTACCGCAACCGGAAGGGCCTGACGAGGCACAAGCCGGCGCTCCCGCTCTACACCGAGGAGGACGCGCGCGCCGCGCTCAAGCTGATGCGGACGTGCCCGAACACGGGCGAGCCGACCGACTTGGGCGGGGGCGTCAGCGTCTCATTCCATATCGCCGGTCACATCCTCGGCTCCAGCCTCGTGCTCGTCGAGCTGGAGGGCGCGGGCGACGACGGGAAGGGGAGGCGCGTGCTCTTCTCGGGCGACCTCGGCCACTACGACCAGCCGATCATACGCGACCCCGACCCGCCGCCGGCCTGCGACTACATGCTCGTCGAATCCACCTACGGCGACCGCCTCCACGACCCGGAAGACCCGAAGGACGCGCTCGCCCGCGTCATCAACGAGGCGGCCGGGCGCGGCGGCCCGCTGCTCATCCCGGCCTTCGCCGTCGGCCGCACGCAGGAGCTCATCTACCACATCCGCGAGCTCGAAGACGAGAAGCGCATCCCCGTCCTGCCCGTCCGCGTGGACTCGCCGATGGCCGCCGCCGCCACGCAGATTTACCACCGCACGAAGGACGAGCACGACGAGGAGTACGCCTCGGTCATCGAGGAGCAGCGCCACCCCTTGCGCACGCACTCGATGGTGACGGCCGCGACGCGCGACGAGTCGAAGCGCCTGAACGCGGAGCGCGGGCCGCGCATCATCGTCAGCGCCTCGGGCATGATGACGGGCGGGCGCGTGCTCCACCACGCGCGGCGCGTCCTGCCGGACGAGCGCGCCACCGTCCTCTTCGTCGGCTATCAGGCGGCGGGCACGACGGGGCGCAAAATCCTCGACGGCGCGGAGTTCGTCCGCATCATGAAGGAAGACGTGGCCGTCCGCTGCCGCGTCGAGCGCATCGGCGGCCTCTCGGCCCACGCCGACTGGCAGGAAGTCCTGCGCTGGCTCGCGCCGCTCGAAGCCACGCCGCCGCGCCGCTCCTTCACCACGCACGGCGAGCCCGAGGCCGCCGCCGCGATGGCCGCCCGCATCCGCGAGCGCTTCGGCTGGCAAGTGGACGCGCCGGGGTACGGCGACAGCGTCGAGCTGGGGTGAGGCCGCGGTTAGAGCGCGCCGCGCGGGCTGTGTTATAGTCTCGGTTTACAGAAGCAATCCAAAATTCGGGCCTCGGGCCGGGCGCGGGCTTTCGCCCCGGCGGGAGGCGACTGTGAGGAGCCAGACCGTTGAGCGTTCTCGTCGATAAGAACACGCGGCTCGTGGTGCAGGGCGTCACGGGCAAAGAGGGCACGTTCCACACGCGGCAGATGATCGAGTACGGGACGCGGGTCGTCGGCGGCGTCACGCCGGGCAAGGGCGGGACGACGCACGAGGGCGTGCCCGTCTTCAACACCGTCGCCGACGCGGCCCGCGAGGCCGGCGCGAACGCCTCGGTCATCTACGTGCCGCCGCCCTTCGCCGCCGACGCCATCATGGAGGCGGCCGACGCCGGCCTGCCACTCGTCGTCTGCATCACCGAGGGCATCCCGGCGCTCGACATGGTGAAGGTCAGGGAGTACCTCGCCGACAAGCCGACGCGGCTCATCGGCCCGAACTGCCCCGGCGTCATCTCGCCCGGCAAGTGCAAGATCGGCATCATGCCCGGCCACATCCACAAGGAGGGGCGCGTCGGCGTCGTCTCGCGCTCGGGCACGCTGACTTACGAGGCGGTCGGGCAGTTGACGGCGCTCGGCCTCGGCCAGTCCACGGCCATCGGCATCGGCGGCGACCCCATCGTCGGCACCACGCACCTCAACGCGCTCGCGCTCTTTCAGGACGACCCCGAGACCGAGGGCATCGTGATGATCGGCGAGATCGGCGGCACGGCCGAGGAGGAGGCCGCCGCGTTCGCCAAAGAGAACGTGACGAAGCCCATCGTGGCCTTCATCGCCGGCCAGACCGCGCCGCCGGGACGCCGCATGGGCCACGCCGGCGCCATCATCGCCGGCGGCAAGGGCACGGCCGCCGAGAAGATGAAGGCTCTGGAAGAGGCCGGCATCCGCGTCGTGCATTCGCCCGCCGACATCGGTCAGGCGATGAAGGACGCGCTCGGCAGCGGCGCGACGGCGTAAGGCCGTCCGCGGCGGCGGCGGACAACCCCGCGAAGCTTAAGCTTCGACGCGCGGGGGCAGTCACCGAACGAAGATCGAAGATGCAGTCAGGACGCTCGACGAACTCCCGCGGAAGGATGACTTGCGCGGGGAAAAATTAGAACGCACAGAGGACAAAATGTCAGAGCAGGCAGGCAATCTCACTTTCGGCATCATCAAGCCCGACGCGGTGCGCGCCGGGAAGGCGGGCGCGGTCTTGCAGCGCATCCTCGACGCGGGCTTCCGCGTCCGCGCCATGAAGCTGATTCATTTGACGAAGCCGGAGGCCGAGGGCTTCTACGCCGTCCACCGCGAGCGGCCGTTCTTCGGCGAGCTGACGGCCTTCATGTCGTCGGGGCCGTGCGTCGTGCTGGCTCTGGAGAAGGAGAACGCGGTGCGCGCGTGGCGCGACCTGATGGGCGCGACCGACCCGGCGAAGGCCGACGAGGGGACGCTGCGCAAGGAGTTCGCCGCCTCCATCGGCGAGAACGCCGTCCACGGCTCCGACTCCGAGGAGAACGCGCAGATCGAGCTGGCCTACTTCTTCAGCCGGCTGGAGTTCGTCTAGTCATCGGCGGTCGGCTCCCGGCTCTCAGTTTTATTTTTACCGGCGACCGATGACTTGAGGTTTTATGTCCATCATCAGCGAGATCATCGAATCGACGAAGTCAATCATCAAGGGGATGAGCACGACCTTCTCCTACATCCCGAAGGAGAAGTGGACGGTCGAGTACCCGGACGAGCCGGTGACGCTCCAGCCGCGCTTCCGCGGCCAGCACCTCCTGCACGTCGACGAGCTGGGCCGCGAGAAGTGCGTGGCCTGCTACCTCTGCGCGGCCGCGTGCCCCTCGGACTGCATCTACATCGTGGCCGACGACGACCCGCGCCCGCCCGCGGAGCGCGTCGGGGTGGACGAGCGTTACGCGAGCGTCTACAACATCGACTACGGCCGCTGCATCTTCTGCGGCTTCTGCGTCGAGGCGTGCCCGAAGGACGCCATCACCCACGGCTTCAACTTCGAGCTGTCGGTCTACTCGCGCGCCGACCTCCTCAAGACCAAAGACGACCTCCTCATCACCAAGCAGAAGCAGTCCGCCAACTACCGCGTCGCCTTCCCCGACGAGGACGTGGACTCGGAGTACAAGGAAGTCTGAGCGAGGAAAAAGGGCGTCGGGAAAGCAGATTGTCTTTCCCGACGCCCGACGCCCGTCGCCCTTTTTTTATTCTCCGGCGGCCCGCCTCAACCGTTCCCGGTCGAGGATGGTGATGCGCTTGCGGCCGATGTCGATGATGTCGGCGGCCTTCAGCTCGCTGAGGGCGTTGGTGGCCGTCTCGCGGTAGACGCCGAGGCGTTCGGCGATGTCCTGATGCGAGAGGCCGCGCACCTCGCCGTCGTCCGCCTCGCGCACGAGCAGCGCGGCCACGCGCGCCGCGACCCCCTTGAAGGCGATCTCCTCCATCCGCTGCTCGGCTTCGAGCACGCGCCGGCCGAAGGCTTCGAGGATGCGGCGCGCGACCTCGGGCCGCGTCATCAGGAGCCGGTTGAGCACGGCGCAGTCCATCGTCAGCACCGCCGAGTCCTCGGTCACCTCGGCGTAGGTGTCGTACATGCCCTGCCCGATGCAGCTCATCTCGCCGAAGAAGGAGAAGGGGAGCAGTTGAGCGATGACGAGCTTCCGCCCCTCGGGCGAGATGCGGTAAATCTGCACCGCGCCCTCGCGCAGGAGGAAGAGCGCCTCGCCCGTCTCGCCGGGCGTGTAGATGACGCGGCCGCGCGGGAAGTGGCGCAGGTGCGTGACGCGCTCGACCTCGCGCATCTCCTCGGCGGTGAACCCGCGGAAGAGGTCGGGCACGGCGCGCTCGCCGTCAGGCGCGTTTCGTGACATGGGCTGAAGTCTCCACGGCCTCTCTGATGCGCGAGGGCGGGGCAAGGTTCCGGCCGCCGGCCCCGCTCCATTCTACACGACGCCGGCCGCGCCCGGAGCCTCTGTAATCGCCGTTACTGAACGGGCCGGCCGCGGCGCGCATACTGTCTCCGGCGCGGGGCGGCCCGCGCGCGCGGAACCGGAAGGAAGGAGACAGAAACAGATGAGCCAGAGCGTGTCGGAAGTGACGGACGCGACGTTCGAGCGGGAGGTGTTGGAGGCCGGGGGGGCGGCGGTCGTGGATTTCGGCGCGCCGTGGTGCCCGCCCTGCCGCGCGATGGAGCCGATCTTCGCGGAGCTGGGGGGGCGCTTCGACGGCAGCGCCCGCTTCTTCAAACTCAACATCGACGACAACCCGGCCGTCGCCCAGCGCTACGGCGTCAAGGGCATCCCGACCTTCATCGTCTTCGACGGCGGCCGCGAGGTCGAGCGCGTCGTCGGGGCCATCGGCAAGGAGGCGCTCGCCCGCATCGTCAGCAAGTACGCGACCGTCGCGGCGTAAGCGGACGTTAACGGTCGGGGGCCCGGCCGCGAGGGGGCGCTTCGAGTCTCGTTAAGGCATAGTTAACGAGAGTCGGGGCGCCTCCCCTCGCGGCCGGGCCTCCGACTTTCAAGGCCGAAACTTTTTCGTGTTAATCTCCCGCCCGAACTTTACCTTCGAGGTGACTGGAGATGTCCGCGAACGTTCCCCCGCAGATGACTTTGGAGGCGCTGCGCTCCGTGCCGCTCTTCGCCTCGCTCAGCGACGAGTCGGCCGAGGCGGTGCGCGAACTGCTCGAAGTCCAGACCGTCCCGGCCGGCCGCGCCCTCTTCCGCGAGGGCGACCGCGGCGACGCCATGTACCTCATCGAGGACGGCACCGTCCGCATCCACGTCCGCGACGCCGACGGCGACGAGGTGACTCTGGCCGAACTCTCGCGCGGCGACTTCTTCGGCGAGATGGCCCTGCTCGACGGCAACCCGCGCTCGGCGCAGGCCACCACGCTCGTCGCGTCGCGCCTCGCCGTGCTCACGCGCGACGACTTCCTCAGCTTCGTGCGCCGCGACCCCGGGGTGGCCCTCAACATGCTCGCGGCCCTCACGGCGCGGCTCCGGCAGACGGACGAGATGCTGCGCCAGCGCGTGACGCGCAACCTCAACGAGGTCGAGGACGAACAGCTGACGGCCTCCGACCGCATCGCCGACACGCTGGCCGACTTCGGCGGCAGTTGGAAGTTCATCTTCATCACGCTGCTGCTGCTGGCCGCTTGGATTCCCCTCAACACGTGGCTGCTCGCGCCCGACCGCCGCCCCGACCCCTCGCCCTACGACCTGCTCGCCCTCTTCCTCGGCGTCGTCGCCGGCCTACAGGTTCCCTTCGTCCTCATGTCGCAGAACCGGCAGGAGCACAAAGACCGCCTCCGCGCCGACCTCGACTATCAGGTCAACCTCAAGAACGAGCTGGCCCTCGCCGAAGTCCTCCGCCGCCTCGACGTGCTCGAATCCGAACGCCTCCCCCTCCTCTTCGACGAGCACAGCGAGAAGATTAAGGAAGCAGTCGGCAGGCAGTAGACAGTAGACAGTAGTCAGTAGTCAGTAGTCAGTAGTCAGCAGCGCTCCGCGCCGGGGTCGCCGACTCCGACGCGCGAACGATTCATCGGCGATTGTTTTTCTACTGACTACTGACTACTGTCTACTGACTACTTTAGCTTACAATACCCGCGTTCTACCCAACACGGAACGGATCGACTGACAGGTCTCATGATTCAGGCCGTCTTTTTCGACTTCAACGGCGTCATCGTGGACGACGAGCCGTTGCACATGAAGGCTTACACGGAGGCTCTGCGGGCCGAGGGCATCGAGCTGACGGAGGAGGACTACCTCGACTCGCTCGGCATGGACGACGCGACTTTCGTGCGCGCCGCCTTCGAGCGCGCGGGCCGCGACGACCTGACCGACGAGGTGTTGCGGCGCGTCGTCGAGCGCGAGGCGGCGGCCCACCGCGAGCTGCTCGGCGACAGCCCGCCGCTCTTCCCCGGCGTCGTCACCTTCGTCAAGGCGCTGGCCCGGCTGCACCCGCTCGGCATCGTCAGCATGTCGAGCCTCGCGCAGGTGGATTACACGCTGGGCCTCGCGGGCCTCGCCGACCAGTTCGCCGTCCGCGTCACGGCCGAGGACGTGACGGCCTGCAAGCCCGACCCGTCCTGCTACAACCGCGGCCTCGAACGCCTCAACGCCAAGCGCAGCGGCGACGCGCACGTCCTGCCCGTCCGCGCCGACGAGTGCCTCGTCATCGAGGACTCGCCGCCCGGCATCCTCGCGGGCCGCGCCGCCGGCATGCGCACGCTCGGCGTCACCAACACCGTCCCCGAGAGGGCCTTGCGCGAGGCCGGGGCCGACATCGTCACGCGCAGTCTCGCCGACTGGACGACCGACGCCCTCCACCACGTCTTCGACACCGACTGGGGGCAAAGATGAGCGCAGAAGTCAGAGCGCAGAATGCGGAATTAAGAAACCGCTTCTCATTCCGCATTCTGCGCTCCGCATTCATCACTTCTTTATGACTCCTTCGGACAAACTGGCCGCGTTGGAGGCGCGGCGGCGCTTCGCCGAAGAGGTGTTGCGGCCGGACGCCGAGATCGGGCTGGCGCGGGCGGCGCTGCTCGTCGCGGCCGAGGAGGAGCCGCGCCGGTGCGACGTGGATGGGAGTCTGCGCCTGCTCGAAGAGCTGGGCGCGGAGGCGCGGGCGCGCGTCGGGCGGGCGGCGGCCGACCCCGTCGAGGCGGGCGCCCGCGGGCCGGTCGAGGCGCTCAACCAGTACCTCTTCGGCGAGCTGGGCTTCCGGGGCAACGAGGCCGACTACTACGACCCGCGCAACAGCCTCCTGCACCGCGTGCTCGAACGGCGCACGGGCATCCCGATCACGCTCTCGGTCGTGTACATGGAGGTGGGCCGCAGGGC
>DATMVI010000694.1:0-2019 GCA_035563275.1 Pyrinomonadaceae bacterium | reverse complement strand
GGGCGGTCGCGCGCGCGTGCGGGGAGCGGTTCGCGTGCGGGGCCGCCGCGGCCTTCGGCTGGGCGACCGCCGCTTTAGGTTGCAGGTGCCCTTTAGCCTGCTGGGGGAGACGTGCGGCCGCGGGCGCGGCGGGCGCTGTGCGCGCGGGCGTCGGCCGCGGTGGTTGTTGGCTTTTGGCTTGGACGGGTTGCCTTGCTTGGGAGAGACCGGGCAACACCTTTTTGGGGGGGGTGGGCATATCCTGCTCCGGTTGGTGTGATGTCTGGTGACTTAAATAAACTGTCGCGAGTGCGGCAGACCGCGTGAGCAACCATAACAGTACGCCCCTTTCCGGTCTCGCGTCAACGAAAACGACTCGGAAATGCGAGCCGGCAGGTTCGAGCCGGCCCCGCGTTAGCTTCACTTTCGCCGCCGCTTTCTCCGATAATGTCGCGCGTCGCCCTCTAGGCTCTGGGGTGTGGTTAGTCGGGAGCCCGTAAAGACTCGCCCGGCCCCCGGCAACGCGGCCGCAGGCGAATCAGTACGATTATGAAAAGAACCATTCTCTTGCTCGCACTCATCTTCGTCTCAGGCGTCCCCGGTCGCGGGCAGGAGGCGGCGAAGGCGGGGGGCGCGGACTCGGCCGAGCTGCAAAGGGTTCTGGACGAGGCGGCGCGCGCGGCCGTGGCGCGTTTCGCGGCGAAGGGGTTCGCCGAGAAGCATCTGGCCGTCACGCTCGTCGACCTGACCGACGCGAAGCGCCCGCGGCGGGCGAGCTTCCGCGGCGCGGAGCCCATCTACCCGGCGAGCGTGGTCAAGCTGTTCTACCTCGTCGCCGCGCACCGCTGGCTCGAAGACGGTAGGCTCAGGGAGAGCGAGGAACTCAACCGCGCGATGCGCGACATGATCGTGGACTCTTCGAACGACGCGACGCACTTCATCGTGGACGCCGTCTCGGGCGTCTCGAACGGGGCGGAGTTGACGCCGGCGGAACTGAAGGAGTGGGCGGAGCGGCGCAACGTCGTCAACCGCTACTTCGCCTCGCTCGGCTACGCGGTCGGCCCCGGCCGCATCAACGTCAACCAGAAGCCGTGGTGCGAAGGCCCCTACGGGCGCGAGCGGCAGTTCCTCGGCCCGAACTTCGAGAACCGCAACAAGCTGACGACGGACGCGACGGCCTCGCTGCTGACCGACATCGTGTTGGGGCGGGCCGTCACGCCGGCCCGCAGCGCGCGGATGCTGGAGCTGATGAGGCGCGACTTCTCCGGCAAGTCCGAAGACCCCGACGATCAGGCGCACGGCTTCACCTCGCCGGCGCTGGAGCCGGGCGCCCGTTACTGGTCGAAGGCCGGCTGGACTTCGACGACGCGCCACGACGCCGCTTACCTCGAACTCCCCACGGGCCGCCGCCTCGTCCTCGTCACCTTCACCACCGACCACGCCAAAGAACGCGACATCATCCCGGCGGTGGTGAGGGAAGTGTTAAGAGCAATCGAGAAGCCATGAGTCGTGGAGACAGACTGAGAGCCGCCCCGGCTTGATGAGTTCGAGCCGGGGCGGCTCTCAGTCTGTCTCCACGATTGATTTACGACTCACGATTTACGTCTTTTGAGCCAAGACGGCCGTCTTCGTCCAGCCTATAGGTTCGAGGGGGTTGAAGCGGTGGTGCTCGATGACGCGGAAGAAGCGGCGCGTCTCGCGCTCGACCGACTGGGGCGGGTGGGCCTTGAAGCGGAACATGACTTCGAGCAGGCGGCTGAGCGGCGCGGGGCGCACGGGCAGGAAGAGGAGGTGACCGCCGGGCGTGAGCACGCGCGCCAACTCGCCCAGCCCCTCGCCGAGCGGCAGGTATTCGAGCACGCCGCTCGTCACCACGGCGTCGAAGGTGTGGTCGGGGAAGGGGAGCGAGAGGGCGTCGGCTTGCAGGAAGGCGACGCGGTGGCGCGGGTCGTGCGCGGATTTGTTGACGGCGCGGCGGGCCGTCGCCAGCGAGCGGCGCGAGAGGTCTACGGCCGTGACGCGCGCCGGCCTCGGCAGGAC
>DATMVI010000693.1:0-2839 GCA_035563275.1 Pyrinomonadaceae bacterium | reverse complement strand
CCGCCGCGCCGAGACGCTCACGCTCGAAGAGTGGGCGGCGCTCGCGCGCTCGCTCGCCGGCGCCGGCGGGGCGGGGGATTAGCCGCACGCCGGCGGGCACTCGCCCCGCGGCCGTTTGACTCGGCCGCGCCGCTGGTATATTTTCCCAACCCCAACACGGTGAGCGGCTTCCCCCGTGCCGCTCGGCTCTTAAGCACAAACCGTTCTTGCCGTCGCTTTCCGTTCGACGCCTTCGCGCGGATTCGTGTGGCTATTTCTCGGTATTTCAAGAAGGAGCGTAAGCATGAGAAACAACTCGCGTTTCTACCTCGTCATCTCGCTGTGCCTCGTTATGCTCATCGCCGGCGTCGGCCTGACGCTGCCCGCCGGCCCGAGCGCCTCGGCCCAAGCCGAGACGAAGCGCTGGGTGGTCATCTACAAGCAGAGCTTCCTGCCGTCGAACGCCGACGCCGCCGTCGCCAACGCGGGCGGCACGGTCAAGTCGCGGCTGCCGGAGATCGGCGCGCTCGCGGCCGAGTCGGCCGACCCCGACTTCGCGGCCAAGCTGTCGCGCGACGCGAAGGTCTCGGACGTGGTCGAAGACATCCGCGTGAAGATGATCCCCGGCCCGAACGAGCTGAACGTGCAGGCGGTGGGCGAGAGCAGCGCCGTCGAGCCGCCGGGCGACGACACGCAGACCGGCTCGGAGCCTTTCTACAACGCCTTCCAGTGGGACAAGAAGCGCATGCGCGCGTCGAATCAGGGCTCCTACGCGGTGCAGCAGGGGCGGCCCGAGGTGGTCGTGGCCGTGCTCGACACGGGCGCGGACATCCTGCCCACCCCGCACGTGGACATCAACAACCCCGCCACGGGGACTAACTTCGACGTGGCCCGCAGCCGCTCGTTCATCAACACGCCCAGCCCGGACGGCGACCCGAACCCGGCCGCGTGGGACGACAGGAACGGCCACGGCTCTTGGTGCCTGAGCGCGGTCGGCGCGCCCATTAACGGCATCGGCATGTCGGGAGTCGCCCCGCGCGTCAGGCTCGTCGCCCTGAAGGTCTTGGACGACAACGGCGACGGCAGCTTCGTGTGGCTCGCGCAGGCGCTCATCTACGCCGGCAACCAGAAGTTCGACATCGCCTCGATGAGCCTCAGCGGCATCCTGCGCCACTCGAACCCGTCGTCGCAGGCGCTCATCAAGCTCGTCCACCGCGCCGTCAACTACGCGCGCGAGAACGGCGTGACGCCGTTCGGCTCGCTCGGCAACGACAGCTTCAACGTCAGCGACGGCGACTTCTTCCGCGACTTCATCGTCGTCCCGGCCGAACTCTCCGGCGTCATCGGCGTCTCGGCCACCGGCTACTTCAACCTCAAGGCGTCCTACAGCAACTACGGCGTGGGCAAGACCGACATCACCGCGCCGGGCGGCGACTTCGGCGTCCAGACCCCGACCAACCCGACGCCGCAGCACCGCGGCAGCGTCCTCGGCGCGTGGGCGACGGAGGCGTGCGGGTTCCCGAACTGCTACGTCTTCAGCAGCGGCACCTCGATGTCCACCCCGAACGCGGCCGGCGTCGCCGCGCTCATCATCTCGCAGTACGGCGACTTCACGCCCGACAACTCGAACAAGCCGCACATGTCGCCGCAGCACGTCGAGGCGTTCCTCCAGCAGTCGGCCAACAACCAGCCCTGCCCGGAGCCGCGCGAGGTCAACTACTTCACGGTCATCCCGACCACCGCCGGCCCCATCGGCACGCAGGTCGGCCTGCCCGATCAGCGCTGTCAGGGGGACGCCGGCTACAATAACTTCTACGGCAAGGGCATCGTGGACGCCCTGAAGGCCGTCACCGACCGCAACTAACTGCCACGACCCGAAACCGAAGAGGGCGGCCCGCCCGGTAATTGAAGGCGGCCGCCGACGTTAAAGATGGAAGGGCGGCCGCGTCTGTCGAGGACGCGGCCGCCCTTTCGCGTTCGGCGGGTTGGCGAGCCGGCGGAAAGTCTCCGGGCTTCCCGCGGCGCGCTCAGGCTTCGTAGACGAGCGCGCCGCCCGTCGCCCGCATCGCCTTCCTCGTCTTCGAGAAGCGGCGGTCGAGGACGACGAAGAAGGACTCGCCGGGCATCTCCATCCGCGCGCTCAGACGCTGGAGCAGCTCGGCGTCCGCGCCGTCCGAGCGGTACTTGTGCCACGGCGTGTCGGTCACGACGCCGAGCACGTAGACCGGCTTGTTCGTGAAGTGCTCGACCGCCTTGCGCGCGAGGTAGGCGGCCTTCAACTCCGGGTAGCCGCGGAGCTGCTCGCGCAGGCGCGCGACCTCCTCCTCGGCCAGCCCGTGCGGGAGCAGTTGGTCGCCGTCGCGGAAGTGGTTGCGCTCGTCCTGCGCCGACTCGACGAGGTCGAAGTGGCGGAAGAGCCGCCGCCGGTAAGCCTCGGCCTCGTCGGCGCGGCCGCGCTCGCGCAGGAAGGCGTAGACCATCTCGCAGCCGGCCGGGACGCACTCCGGCTCGGCCGCCATCGCGCGCTCCAAGTGCGCGACGCCCGCCTCGTCGCCGCGTTCGAGCAGCATCTGCCCCAGCGCGTAGTTGGCCGCCGCGTGTTCGGGCCTGCGTTCGAGGAGTTCGCGCAGGCGCGGGACGGCCTCGTCCGGCCCCCTGAACTCGGCCGTCCAGTAGGCGCGATCCCAAAGCTCTTCGGGCGTGAGCGGCCCGGCCCCGGCCTTCTCGTCGAGCGCGGCCAGCTTGCGCCGCGACTGGACGGCGTACTCGTGGCGCTCGCGCCAATGCGGCCCGACGGCGTCGAGCCACTCGGCCTCGATCCTCTCGGCGAAAGACTCGTGCGCCGCGCCGAGGAAGCGCA
>DATMVI010000692.1:0-18230 GCA_035563275.1 Pyrinomonadaceae bacterium | reverse complement strand
CGAGAGGCGGCGGGATAAGAGCGGAGAATCCCAGGACCAGACGACCTGGTTTCGCGTGACCCTCTGGGGGCGTCAGGCCGAAACCGCCTCCCAGTATCTGACGAAGGGCCGCCCCGTCTACATCGAGGGGCGCCTCCGCATAGAGGAGTGGTCTGACCGCGACGGCAAGCAGCGCTACACGCTCGAAGTGCACGCCACAGACATGCAGTTCATCGGCGGGCGCGGCGACGAGTCGGCCCCGGCCCCGCGGCCCGAACCGTCCGGCCGACCGGGCGGCGGCGGTGGCGGCGCGCCCGAGGTTGAAGACGACGACATCCCCTTCTAAAACTGCTTGCGTGTCGCCAACTGCCGGCGCGTCAAAGAGTCGGCGCGCCGACTCTTAAAGTCGCGCCTGACCTTCGGCCGAAGCTTCGAGCGATACATCAACTCCGAGATTCGCCCCGCGCGCGCCTAAAACCCCAGCGCCCTGAACTTTTCGTAGCGGCGGGCCAGCCTCTGCGGCGCGCTCAACTCTTCCGAATGGCGTAAACCCTCAAGTAAAGCCTCATCGAGTTGGCGCGCGGCCTCGTCGAAAGAGGTGTGCGCCCCCTCGCCCGGCTCAGGCACGATCCGGTCGATGATGCCGAGCGCCTGTAAATCCTTCGCCGTCACCCTCAGAGACTGCGCGGCCTTGCCCGCCTGCGAAGCGTCCTTCCAGAGAATCGCCGCGCACCCCTCGGGCGTGATGACCGAATAGACCGCGTTCTCCAGCATCAAGACCACGTCGCCGACCCCTATCGCCAAAGCCCCGCCCGAACCGCCCTCGCCGATGATCGACACGACGACGGGCACGTTGAGCCGTGCCATCACGAAAAGGTTGTTGGCGATCGCCTCGGCCTGCCCGCGCTCCTCCGCGTCGATGCCGGGGTAGGCGCCCGGCGTGTCCACGAGGGTGATGACGGGGCGGCCGAACTTCTCCGCCAGACGCATCACGCGCAGGGCCTTGCGGTAGCCCTCCGGCTTGGGCATGCCGAAATTCCTCAACCGCCGCTGCTTCATGTCACGCCCCTTCTGCTGCGCGACGACGACGACGGGCGTCCCGTGGTAGGTCGCGAACCCGCAGATCAGGGCCTGATCGTCGGCGTACCTGCGGTCGCCGTGTATCTCCACGAAGTCCTCGAACAGACGTTCGATGTAGTCGAGCGCGTAGGGCCTCTCGGGGTGTCGCGCCAGCCTGACGCGCCCCATCGCCTCATCCTGCGTGCTCGCCGGCACGTCCTGCAACGAACTCTCTTTCACGCCCTTCCCTCTCCCGCCGAAGGTTTGCGAACCCGAAGGCCCCGCGCCTAACGCATCCAGTCCACGAAGCAGCCCGACTCCCTGAGCCTCGTTTCGAGCTGGAGGCCGCCGGCCACGCGCAAAGTGCTGTGCGACCGCGTGCGCACGAGGATGCCGTTGACGAGCATCTCGAACAGCACCTCGCACTCGCCCTTGTTCGACTGCAAGACCTGCCAAATCTCGTCCAGCTTCGACCCGGCCGAAGGGTCTGCCGGCAGGCGCACGACCATCGTCCTCGCCCGCTTCTGCACGGCCTCTTCGAGCAGCATGATCTCGGCGACGATGACCGTGCAGACGTTATCATCGCTCACCTCCAGCCTCCCTGTCACGACCACGGACTGATCGTCCACGATCAGCCGGCCGAACTTCCCGAACACGTCCGGCCACGCCACGCACTTGACACCCCCGTCCTGATCTTCGAGGCGGAACAGCCCGAAGCGGTCGCCCTTCTTCGTCGTGCGCACCTGCGCCTCGGTGACCACGCCGCCGATGTTGATGACCTTGCCGCCGCCCTGTCCGGCGAGCCCGGAGGTCTGCGCGCATTTCAGCTTGGAGAGGATGTCCGTGTAGTTCTCAAGCGGGTGGCCCGTGATGTAGAACCCGATGGCGTTCTTCTCCCCCGTCAGCAGCTCGGCTTTGGACCAAGGGGCGGCCGCCGGCAGAACGTCCTGACGCGAGGCCGTCTCACCCTGCGCCGCGGCCTCGCCGCCGAACAGCGCGTTCTGCCCGACCTCCCTCGCCTTCTGCGCGCGCGTGCCGCAGGTCAGCGCGGCGTCTATGGCCGCGAAGAGCCGCGCGCGCCAGCCTTCCGCGTTCGATTCGGCGGGGCAGAAAGAGTCGAAGGCCCCGGCCGCGACGAGGCTTTCCAGAACCCTTTTGTTGAGGGCGCGGTGGCCGACGCGCTCGGCGAAGTCGAAGAATGAGAGGAAACGCCCCTCGCGGCGGGCCTCGAGGATCGCCTCGACGCTCGAATGGCCCACGCCTTTGAGCGCCTCAAGGCCGTAACGTATGCCGCCCCTGACGGGCGTGAAACCGGCCTCGCTCTCGTTGATGTCGGGCGGGAGCAGCTTGATCTTCTGGCTCTTCAGCTCCTGCACGTACTTGAAAACCTTCGAGGTGTCTTCCAGCTCGTTCGAGAGGACGGCAGCGTAGAAGTGCTCCGGGTAGTGGGCCTTCAGGTAGGCGGTCTGGAAGGCGAGGTAGGCGTAGGCGACGCTGTGGCTGCGGTTGAAGCCGTAGTCGGCGAACTGCGCCATCAGGGAGAAGATTTGCTGCGCCTTCTCCCTCTTGATGCCGCGGGCGACGGCCCCCTCGATGAACTTGGCCTCGTGCTTCTCCATCTCCTCGCGCTTCTTCTTGCCCATGGCGCGGCGCATGAGGTCGGCCTCGCCCAGCGAGTAGCCCGCGAGCTTCTGCGCGAGCTGCATGATCTGCTCTTGGTAGACGATGATGCCGTAGGTGTTCGAGAGAATCTCCTTCATCTCGGGCAGGAGGTAGCGGACGGACTTGTGGCCGTGGTGGCGCTCGATGAAGTCGTCCACCATCCCGCCGTCGAGCGGCCCCGGCCGGTAGAGCGCGTTGAGGGCCGCCAAGTCCTCCAAGCCTTTGGGCTTGAGCCGCCGGCAAATCTCCTGCATCCCCACGGACTCGAACTGGAAGACGGCCTCCGTGCGCCCCTCGGCGAAGAGTTCCATGCTGCGCGGGTCGTCGAGCGGGACGGTCGACCAGTCGATTTGGGCGTTAAGCGTTTTCTTAATGGAATTTAAGCAATCGCTTATGATGGTCAGCGTCGTCAGCGCCAGAAAATCCATCTTCAGCATGCCCGTCTTCTCCAGATCGGACATGGAGAACTGCGTCGTGACCTCCTGATTCGAGGAGACGGCCACCGGCACCAACTCCTCCAGAGGCTCGGGCGAGATGACCACCCCGGCCGCGTGCACCGAAGTGTGGCGCGCGCAGCCCTCCAGACGGCGCGCCAAGTCGATCAAATCCTTGATCTGCTCGTTCTCCTCGACCGCCTTACGCAGTTCCGGCACCTGCTCCAAAGCCTGCGTAATGCTCACGTTACGGCCCCTGACCGGCGGCGGGATCATCTTCGCGATGCGCTCGACCTCGCTGTAAGGCATGTTCAGCGCCCGCCCCACGTCCTTGATGGCCGCCTTCGAGGCCATCGTCCCGAACGTGATGATCTGGCAGACGGACTGCCGGCCGTAAAGGTTCGTCACGTGCCTGATGACCTGATCGCGCCCGCGCACGCAGAAGTCTATGTCGATGTCGGGCATGGAGACCCGCTCCGGGTTCAGGAAGCGCTCGAAAAGCAGGTCGTACTGGAGCGGGTCTACGTCCGTGATGCCGAGGCAATAGGCGATGAGCGAGCCGGCGGCCGAGCCGCGCCCCGGCCCGACGGGGATGCCGTTGTCCCGCGCGTACTTGATGAAGTCCCAGACGATGAGGAAGTAGCTGGCGAACCCCATCTGCTTGATGACGGCGATCTCTCTGGAAATGCGCTCCTGATAGTCGCCGAAGGTGTGTTTCAGCCCGCCCTTCTCCCGCAGAGGCTCCCAGACCGTGGCGCGCCTGTGCTCGTACCCTTCCCTCACGACCTTCTCGAAATAGTCTTCGAGGCTGAGGGCGCGCTCCGGCTCCGGGATCGGGAAGATGGGCAGGAAGTTCGCGCCCTTCGGCAGCTCCAGCTCGCACATCTCGGCGATCTCGACCGTCCGCGTCAGGGCCTCCGGCAGCTCCCCGCCGAAGATCGACCACATCTCCTCGGCCGACCGCACGTAGAAGTTCGGCGGGCCGTAGCGCAGTCGGTTCGGGTCGTTGACAGTCTTCCCCGAGCCGATGCAGAGGAGGATTTCGTGCGCCCGCGCGTCTTCGGCGCGCAGGTAGTGCGCGTCGTTGGTGGCGACGAGCGGGATGCCCGTCTTGCCTGCGAGTTCGACCAGAGGCTTGCGAATCTTCTTCTGCGCCTCCAAGTCGTGCTCCTGTATTTCGAGAAAATAGTTCCCCTTCCCCAAAACCTCCTGAAACTCACCCGCGGCGCAGGCGGCCTCGTCAAAGGCCCCGCGCGCCAGCATCGCCGAAGGAACGCCCGACATGCAGGCCGAGAGCCCGACCAGCCCGGCGGAGTTCTGCGAGAGGAGGTCGAGGTCTATGCGCGGCTTGTAGTAGAAGCCTTCGGTGTAAGCCTTCGAGCTGAGGCGGACGAGGTTGCGGTAGCCCTCGAAATTTTTCGCCAAAAGGATCAGGTGGAAGTTGGCCTTCTCGCCCGGCTTGACGCCCTTCTTGTCCTTGTCGTGCCGGCTCCCGCGCGTGATGTAGACCTCGCAGCCGACGATGGGCTTGACGCCCTGCGCCTTCATCGAGTGGTAGAAGGAGAGCGCGCCGAAGAGGTTCCCGTGATCCGTGAGCGCGCAGGCCCCCATCTCCAGCTCGGACAGCCTGCGGGCGAGGGGCTTGATCTGGATCGCGCCGTCGAGCAGGCTGAAGTCGGAGTGGAGGTGGAGGTGTACGAAGTCCTTTTTTCTCATTATCCCTTTGGTTTCGGGGGCTTCCCCTTAGGAGGCAGACCTGACCGAGCGGGGGCACTATATCACGGACAGCGGCGGCGGGGCGGGCACAAGATGTAGGCTCAGGTGACGCCTTAACAGGCTAAGCCTTGCGGGCAGAGCGGTATCCGGGGCGGGAATGACAAAATGCTTCAGACGGCCGCGGGCCGCCCCTCACTCCCATTCGATGGTGCTGGGCGGCTTCGAGCTGATGTCGTAGACGACGCGGTTGACCCCCTTCACCTCCGAGACGATGCGGCCCGACATACGCCCCAGAACGTCGTGCGGCAGGCGCGCCCAGTCGGCCGTCATCCCGTCCACGCTCGTCACGGCGCGGACGGCGATGACGCGCTCGTAGGTTCGGAAGTCGCCCATCACGCCCACGGTCGAGACCGGCAGCAGCACGGGGAAAGCCTGCCAGACGCTGTGGTACAGGTTGGCGAGCTTCAGCTCCTCCTCCACGACGCGGTCGGCCGCGCGGAGGATGGCGAGCGACTCCTCTTTGACCTCGCCGATGATGCGGACGGCGAGGCCGGGGCCGGGGAAGGGGTGGCGCCCGAGAATCTCTTCGGGCACGCCCAGCTCGCGGCCGATGCTCCTGACCTCGTCCTTGAAGAGTTCGCGCAAAGGCTCGATCAGCTTCAGGCGCATCTTCTCGGGCAGCCCGCCCACGTTGTGGTGGCTCTTGATGACGGCCGAGGGGCCGCGCAGGGAGACCGACTCGATAACGTCCGGGTAGAGAGTCCCCTGCACGAGGAAATTCGCTCCGCCCAGCTTGTCCGCCTCGCGCTCGAAGACTTCTATGAAGACCCTGCCGATGGCGCGCCGCTTCTCTTCCGGGTCGGTGACGCCGGCGAGCGCCCCGAGGAAGTCTTTCGCCGCCGGCACCCCGACGACGTTCAGCTTCATGCTCTGCCTGAAAAGCGCGCAGGTGGCCTCGAACTCGCCCTCGCGGAGCAGGCCCGAATCGACGAAGATGCAGGTCTGCTGCTCACCCACCGCCTGATGCACGAGCGCGGCAGCGACCGTCGAGTCCACCCCGCCCGAGAGGCCGCAGACGACGCGCTCGCCGCCGACCGCCTCCCTGATCTTCTCCACCTGCTCGCCGATGATGGCGAGCGGCGACCAGTCGGGGCGCGCCCCGCAGACGTTGAAGAGGAAGTTCTGGAGAATCTGAACGCCGAAGGGCGTGTGGGCCACCTCGGGGTGGAACTGGACGCCGTATATGCGCTTGCTTAAACTCTCGAAAGCGTTAAGCACCCCGGCCGTGCGCGCCGTCTCGCGGAATCCCTCGGGCATCCGCGTGACGTGGTCGCCGTGGCTCATCCAAACGTCCATCTCCCCCGGCAGTCCCTGAAAGAGAGGGCTTTCCGCCTCGGTGACGAAGAGGCGCGCGTAACCGTACTCCCTGCTCTGCGTGGGCGCCACCTCGCCGCCCATGTCGGCGGCAAGGACTTGGAGGCCGTAGCAGATGCCGAGGACGGGGCAGTCGAGCGCGGCGAAGAGTTCCGCGGTGGGGCGCGGCGCGCCCTCCTCGTAGACGGAGGCCGGCCCGCCCGAAAGGATCAGCCCCTTCGGCCGGCGCGCGCGGACGAGTTCCGGCGAGGCGTTATAGGGTAGAATTTCGCAATAAACTTTGGCTTCGCGGACGCGGCGCGCGATCAACTGGGTGTACTGTGAGCCGAAATCCAGGATAATGACGGTGTCGTGCGCGGGCTGTTGATTCAAAGTAAACCTCCTGAGGGTTCCCGGCATCCTTCGGACTGGCCGAAAGGGGTGTTCAGGTTCCTCGGGTCTGCGGACTGCGGCTATTTAAACAGAGAACGCGGTTCTAATCAAAGAAGAGGTTCCGCGAGGGGTGGCCCCGCCGGGCGGGGTCTGCGGCCGGACATGAAGGTTAATCGAAAAGGAATTTTCAGACGACTCGGCTTGGCCCTCGCCCTGCTCCTGCCGGCCCTCGCGGCGCGCGGGCAGGAGGGGCAACTGCTGTCGAGGCCGCTCGGCGTCGTCTGGAAATTCGAGACGGCCGAGACGGTCAACCTCACGCCGGCGCTCGGCGCGGGCAGCGTCTACCTGCCGCTGCAAAACGGCGAGGTAATCTCACTGCGCGCCTCCGACGGGGTGTTGAACTGGCGTGCGGAGGTCGGCGGGAGCATCTCGGCGGCGCCGTCTGCCGACGAGTCGGCGCTCTACGTGGCCTCGGAGAGTGCGGGCGGGGCGGGCGACAGGCCGGGGCAGACTTTGGGGGCCGTCAGGTCTCTCGGCCAGCAGAGCGGCGTGACGCTCTGGCTGCGGATGCTTTCGGCCCCGATCCGCGGCCAGCTGGTCTCGGGCGAGTCCGCGGTCTACGGCGGGGCGTCCGACGGCCGCCTCTACGCCCTGAAGAAGGCGACCGGCGAGGTGCTCTGGGTCAGACAACACCCCTCCCCTTTCCTCTCGCAGCCCGTCCTCGCCGGCGGCCGCCTCTACATCGGCGACGAGGCCGGCACCCTCTTCGCCGTCGAACGGCAGACGGGACGCACCCTCTGGCGTTATCAGACACGGAAGCCTTTCCGCGCCCCCGTCGTCGTCGCCGGCGAGACCGTCTACGCCGCCTCGCAGGACGGGCACGTCTACGCCTTGGAGGCCGGCAACGGGAGTCTGCGCTGGCGCGCGCGCACGGGCGGGGCCGTGCAGGCGGTGGTGCCGGCGGGCGAATGCCTGTTCGTCACCTCGCTCGACAACTTCGCCTACTGCCTCTCGCCGCGCAAGGGTTACCGTGTCTGGAAGCGGCAGTTGCCGGGGCGGGTCGCGGCGCAGCCGCTCGTGGCGGCCGACGGCGTCCTGCTCGCGCCGCTCTCCGGCGAAGAGTGCGTGGTGCTCGACCCGCGCGACGGGCGCAAGCTCAACAGCATTAACGTCGGCGAGGACAACAACACGGCGGCCGCGCCGCTCCTCTACGACGGACTCCTCCTCGTCACGACGCGGAAAGGGCTTTTCGCCTACGCGGGCACGCAGGAACGCGCCCGCGGCCCGGCGGGGCCCTGACGCGGCGCGCCCCGGGCCGACGCGGGTTTACGAAGACGGGCCTCGGTTGATTATCAGTGGCTCTCCTGCGGCTGGCGGAAGCGGAAGAGCGAGGCGAGGCGGAAGACGATGCCGTGCAGGACGTAGGCCGAGACGATGGCGAGCAGCGTGTAGCGCGAGTAGAGCCAGACGAGCATGCCGACTGAGGCGACGAGGAGCACCACCCTCGCCGTCGAGCGCCGCGTCCCGCCGACGCCTTTGAAGCTCGAATAGCGGATGGTGCTCACCATCAGCGGCCCCAGCGCGGCGATCAGCCCCATGATGAGGCCGCCGTAGAGCGAGGGCAGGTCGCCCCCGTAAGACTTGAGCGGGGTCGGGGCGAAGTGGACGATGGAGGCGATGAGGCCGGCGGCCGCGGGGATCGGGAGCCCGACGAAGTTCTTCTTGTCCACCTTCGCGGTGCCCTCGGCGAGCGGGCGCGGGCGGGTCGCCTGCACGTTGAAGCGCGCGAGGCGGAGCGCGCCGCAGATGAGGAACATGAAGGAGACGAACCAGCCGAGCTTCTGCGCCTGACTGCCGTCGGCGAAGGCCGCGCCGTAGCCCCACGCGTAGGCGAGCACGGCGGGCGCGATGCCGAAGGTCAGCACGTCGGCCAGCGAGTCGAGCTGGATGCCCATCTCGGTGGTCGTCTTCGTCATGCGCGCGATGCGGCCGTCGAGGGCGTCGAAGAGCATGGCCCAGCCGATGGCGCGGGCGGCGTTGTCGAAGTTGGCGGTGGCCGCGGCCGGGTCGGCGTCGAGGAGTTGGAAGCCGCGCAGCGAGGCCATCACGGCGTAGTAGCCCATGCCGATGTTGGCGGCGGTGAAGGCGGACGGCAGGAGGTAGAGGCCCTTCTTGATGCCGCGGCGCTCCCTCCTCTCTTCGGAGTCAGGCTCCGCGCGCGCAGTTTCAACGGCCATCTTCGATCCTCCCGATGACGGTCTCGCCGCCCCGCACGCGCGCCCCGATCTCGACCTCGATCTTCACCTCGCGCGGCAGGACGAGGTCGGTCCGCGACCCGAACTTAATCAGGCCGAAACGCTCGCCCAGTCCCAACTCGTCGCCCGGCCGCTTCCAGCAGACGATGCGGCGCGCGAGCACGCCGGCGATCTGCTTGCAGACGACCGTCATCCGCTCGCCCCTGATGGTCAGCGCGTTCTGCTCGTTGACGAGGCTCGCCTCGTCGCGCGTGGCGATCATGAAGCGCCCTTTGGTGTAGGTCACGTCCGTGACCTTGCCGGCGATGGGCGCGCGGTTGACGTGCACGTCGAAGGGCGAGAGGAAGATGCTGACGACGCTGGGCGAGGCGGGGTCTTCGGGCGAGAGTTTTTCGATGCGCGTGACGCGGCCGTCGGCGGGCGAGACGACGAGGTTCTGGTCGGGCGCGACGGCGCGGTTCGGGTCGCGGAAGAAGTAGGCCATGAAGGCCGCGAGGGCGAGCAGCGGCAGCGCCAGCCACCAGAGGCCGAAGAGGCCCGCGGCCGCCGCGGCCACGAGCGGGATGAGCACCCACGCCAGCCCCTCTTTCACCATCGCCCGAAACCCTCCCGCGCGCCGCGGGCGACCCGCCGGGCGCGCGCCCGAAGACTTAACTCTTAAACCGCCCCCGCCTCTTAACGGAAACGGGGGCGCTCAAAAACCTTGACGCGTCCCCGTCCCTCCGGAAAACTACCTGCCCCGCGCGGCGCGCGTCAGTGCGTGACGCTGTCGGCCCTCTGGTGGCGCAGCATGATGGCGTGCATCTGATCCTTCACGGCCAGCTTCTTCTTCTTCAACGTGATCTCTTCGAGTTGCTCCTCGTCGCTCGGGAACTGGAGCGACGAGAGCTCGCTCAGGCGCTGCTCGTAGCGCCCGTGCTCGCGCGCCAGCTCGCGGAACTCGGGGTCTGAGGCGATCAGTTGCTCCTTGAGGCCGTCCGTGTTCGTCATTTCCATCTCGGAGAATCTCCTTTCAGATGCGTGGGTCGTGTGGTCTCGCTCCCCGGCTTGGCGCGCGCCCTCGCGCGCGCGCCGCCGGCTCCTTTTTACCCGTGCGAAAATGTTAGCCCAATCGTGAACCCTTATCAAGCCGATGGGCCGAGCGGCCTCGTCATCACGAGCGCGTCCTCGGCCGGCTCGCGGTAATACCTGCGCCGCTCGCCGACGACGGCGAAGCCGAGCCGCCGGTAGAGCGCCTGCGCCGGGAGGTTGCCGGCGCGGACTTCGAGCACGGCCCCGCGCGCCCCGCCCCGCGCGGCGAGGTCGAGGGCGAGCCCGAGCAGCACGCCGCCGAGTCCGAGCCGGCGCGCCTCGGCCCTCACGCCGATGTTGTTGACGTGCACCTCGTCGGCCCCGAGGCGCGCGGCGACGTAGCCGGCCACCCCGCGCCCGTTCAAGACCTCCGGCCGCGGCGCGCGCGCGACCAGCATGATCGCCTCGGGCCTCTCCAGCTCCGCGCGGTAGGCGTCCCAGCCCCACTGGCTCAGCCCGCACGCCTCCTCGATCTCGACCACTTCGAGCAGGTCGTGCTCACTCATCCGTTCGATGAGGAAGCCCGCGTGCGTGAGTTCGGCGATCAACCCTGCGCTCGACATTCCTCGTGCAACTCCGCGTCGGACGGCCGCACGTAGAGCGGCCTCAGTTCGTCTGCCGCCGCGCCGCCGCGCATTCGTGCCTGCGCCAGCAGCGCGACGCAACGCGCCAGATTGTCGGCGGGGGCGGCCAGCCGCCAAACGTCTTCGGACGCGCCCGCCGCGCCGTCAGTCTCCGCGAAGGCGAAGCCGCGCGCGCGGGCCGCCTCCCTGATCGCGTCCTGATATTTGAGCGCGCCGCCGCCGGCCCACTTCAGCGCGCCGCGCGCCACGGCCGCCTGCTCGAAGAGCCGCGCCGGGGCGACGTGAGCCGGCGGCGAAAGTTCTCTGACGTTCCCAGCGCCGTCGACCGAGAGGAACTGCGCGAAGACCTCGCCGCGGCCCGCCGGGATGAGCGCCGCGAGCCGCGCCGCGGGTCGCGCGGCGTAGGCGACGGCGTGCAGCGTCGGCACGCCGCGCGCCGGCCGCCCGAGCGTGACGGAGAGCGCCCGAAGCGTCGCGATGCCCGCGCGCAGGCCCGTGAAGCTGCCCGGCCCCGAGGCCGCGGCGAACAACTCCACGTCGCGCACCGCGAGGCCGGCGTCTCTGAGCGCCGCGTCGATCTCAAGCAGCACGCTCGCCGCGCCCGACTCGCGCAGGTCGCTCGCGCGCTCGGCCAAGAGCTCCGCGCCGCGCATCAGCGCGACGCCGCGCCGCTCGGTCGCCGTGTCGATGCCGAGCGTCAGCGGCCCGGCCTGCGCGCCGCCGCCGCCCGGCGTCGGGCTTCGAAAATTTCGGTCGTTTGACATGCCCTGTGCGTCGCGAGATTATAGGCGCGGTGTTTCAGCCAAATCAATTCTGACTTCCGTGCGGTCGCTTTCAAGCAGGGATTCCGATGAAGCAGCGTGTGGGGATTCTGACCGGCGGCGGCGACTGCCCCGGCCTGAACGCGGTCATCAGGGCCGTCGTCAGGCGCGCCCTCCTCGAACCGGGCGCCGAAGTCCTCGGCATCAAGAACGGCTGGCGGGGGCTCATCGAGGACGACATCCACCCCCTGCCGCGCTTCGCCGTCACCGGCATCCTCCCGCGCGGCGGCACCATCCTCGGCACCTCGCGCGTCAACCCCGAAGACGACCCCGCCCACCTGCGCAGCATTCAGGCCAACTGGTCGAAGCACCGGCTCGACGCCCTCGTCGTCGTCGGCGGCGAGGGCACGCTGCGCGCGGCGCGCGACATGTGGCGCGTCCACGGCTACCCGGTCGTCGGCATCCCGAAGACGATTGACAACGACCTCGACGGCACGGACGTGACCTTCGGCTTCGACACCGCGGTCAACACCGTGATGGAGGCCGTCGACCGCCTGCACTCGACGGCCGAGTCGCACCACCGCGTGATGGTCATCGAGGTGATGGGGCGCCACGCCGGCTGGATCGCGGCCTACGGCGGCATCGCCGGCGGGGCCGACGTGATCCTCGTCCCCGAGCACCCCTTCCGCCTCTCGCGCGTCTGCGAGCTGCTGCGCCTGCGCAAGCTGCAGGGCAGCGCCTTCTCCATCATCGTCGTCGCCGAGGACGCGCGCCCGCACCCGGACGAGGACTTCCTGTGCGAAGAGGTGCGGGAGCAGATTTACGCCAACGGGCGGATGGGCGGCATCGGCTTCCACCTCGCGCGCCAGATCGAGATCGAGACCGGCATCACCACCCGCCACGCCAACCTCGGCTACGTCCAGCGCGGCGGCACGCCGACGGCCTTCGACCGCGTCCTCGCCACCCGCTTCGGCGTCAAGGCCGTCGAGGTCGTGCTGGAGAAGGGCTGGGGCCGCATGGTCGCGCTGCGCGGCGGCAGGATCGTCAGCATCCCCCTCGACGACGCCGTCCAGCGCCTCAAATACCTCGACGAAGACATCTACGCCGTCGCCGAAGTCTTCTTCGGCTGAACCATCCGCGAAAGAGACTTGACCCGCCCCCCTCGCCCAAAAGTCAGAGGGGCGAGGCCCGGCCCCGCCCCCCGCCGCTAATCCTCCTCCGCTGTTACTTGCGAACCTCGCAGTTGGCGAGGCAGGTCTGGTACATGGTGTCGCACGGCCGGCGACAGGCGAGTTGCATTTGCGCGCACGAGGTGCCGGGGCAATACCCGCCCGCCTGCTCGATGCAGTTCTCAAGGCACAGCTCGAACTGAGCCTCGCAGACCTCACAGGGGACGGGGTCGGTCTGCGCCTTCATGCTGGCGGGCGGAAGAGACAGCGACGCCAAACACAGGGTGAGGATTGCCAGCGCCAGAAACTTTCGCATGCTTCTTCTCACTCGGCTGGACATGGTGTGACTCCTTACTTGAAGCGGACGTGAGAGCGATAAGGTTGAGGGGCGCGCCTGAAAGGCGACGCGGGAACGATACGCCCCGCGTGGCGGGGTGTCAACGCGCAGGGCGAGGGCGCGCGGACGCGTCGCGGGCGACTGTTCTTCTACCGTCTACACGCCCTTCATGTATAATCGCCCCGCCGATGAAAATCTGCCCCGTCTGCCGATACTGTTACGAGGACACGGACACGGCCTGCGCGAGTGGCCACGGCGTGCTCGTGCCTTCGCGCCACGGGCCGCGGCTCATCGCCGACAAGTACCGGCTCGAACGCCTCCTCGGCCGCGGCGGGATGGGCGCGGTCTACGCCGGCGTCCACGTCGAGCTCGACCGGCCGACCGCGATCAAACTCCTCCTCCCCGATTTCCTCTGGGACGCGCAGGCGCTCGAACGCTTCCGGCGCGAGGCGCGCGCCGCCGCCCGCCTCAACCACCCGAACATCGTCGACACCTACGACTACGGCCTGCTGCCGACCGGCGAGGCTTACATCGTCATGGAGCTGGTCGAGGGGCAGACCCTGCGAGAGTACATGGACGCGGCCCACACGCTGCCCACGGCCGAGGCCGTCCACGTCGCGCGGCAGGTCGCCGAGGGCGTCGACGTGGCGCACCACGGCGGCATCGTCCACCGCGACCTCAAGCCCTCGAACATCATCCTCGCGCGCGACCACCGCGGCCGCACGCTCGTCAAGGTCGTAGACTTCGGCATCGCCAAGCTGAAGGAGTTTTCGACGACGGGTGGGGCCGGCAGCGTCACCAACACCGGGGCCATCGTCGGCACGCCGCGCTACATGTCGCCCGAGCAATGCGCCGGCTCCGAGGTCGACGCGCGCAGCGACATCTACTCGCTCGGCGTCATCCTCTACGAGATGCTCGCGGGGCGGCCGCCCTTCGACGCGCCCTCGGCCACGGCCCTCGCGCTCAAGCAGGTGCAGGAGCAGCCCGCGCCGCTCGACAACCTGCGGCCCGAACTGCCCGCCGGGGTCGGCCGCCTCGTCATGCACGCGCTGGCGAAAGACCCGGCCGCGCGGCCGCAGAGCGCGGGCGAGTTGGCGCGCGAGCTGGCCGCCATCGAACGCGACCTGCGCGAAGGCGGGGAGGCCGCGACGCCGGCGGGCGCCGAAGGCTCGGCCGGCGCCGGCCCGCCGGCCCACACCGCCCCCGACGCGCTCAAAGTCACCGGCACGACCGCCAACCCTTTAGAGACCGGCCGCCCGCCGGCCGACACGCCCTCGACCGGTCGCGCCGGCACGCCGACCGGCGAAGTCACCGACGGCCCGCCCGGCCCCGCGCCTTCGGATTCGTTCGAGTGGGAGCCGAAGCCGCCCGCCCCCACGCGTCAGAGCGAGGAGGTCACGGCCGTGCCCGCCGCGAGCGGCTCGGCCGCGGAGCGCGGCGGCAACGTCTCTTCCGGCCCCACCGCCCCTTTCGACGAAGGCCGCGCGAGCGCCGCGCCGCGGGCGCAGAATCGCCGCGCGCTCACCTTCGTCCTCGTCGCGCTCGCGGCCGTCGTCGGGCTGGGCACGCTCTACGCGTTGACGAAGCGCGCGGACTCACCCGACCCCGAAGCTGACACCGCGCGCCGCGCGCCCGCAATCGCCCCGACCGCGACGGCCTCGACGCCTCAGCCTTCGCCCGTCCAGTCGGCCTCGCCCGCCGACGCGCCCGAGGAGGTCAGCGAGGCCGAGCTGGTCGAAGCCCCCGAGGCGCAGCGTAAGGCTCTGGTCGCGGCCCTCGGCCAGTGGGTCGCGGCGACGAACGCGCGCGACGTGAACGGGCAGTTGCGGCACTACGCGCCGCGCCTGACCAGCTTCTACCTCTCGCGCGGCGTCACGCGCGACGCGGTCAGGGAAGAAAAGGTGCGGACGTTCGGCGACGCGCGCGAGGTGCGCATCTCGGTCGCCGACCCGGTCTTCCGCGTCGCCCGCGACGGGCGCACGGCCGTCGTCCGCTTCCGCAAGGAGTTCCTCATCGACGGCGGCGGCCAGCGGCGCACGGGCGAGGTCTTGCAGGAGCTGCACTGGGCGAAGACCGGCTCGGGCTGGAAGATCACGAGCGAGCGCGACCTGCAAGTCATCAGGTAGGTAGACAGTAGTCAGTAGTCAGTAGTCAGTAGTCAGTAGGAAGACATTCGCCGGCGGAGGTTGAAGTAATAAACATCAACGCACGCCGGCGAATGCTTTTCTACTGGCTACTGACTACTTTTTTCGTTCTTCTTCACCTCGTTCTCGACGATGTTCTCTTTGATCCGGGCCTCGATCTTCTCGCTCTTGATGTCGAGGCGGAGCCGGTTGTAGAGGCTCATGTACTGGTTCGCCACCCAGACGAGGGCGAAGCCGCCGACGAGGTAGCCGCGCCAGTCGTCGAAGAGCAGCTTGAAGCCGGAGATGAAGAGGAAGAAGGCGGTCACGTAGTGGCTGAAGCAGTACTCGCAGGTGAAGAGGTAGAAGAACTTCCGCTGATACCAGCGCCGGCACGACTTGCTCCGCTCGACGCAGTACTCGCGCGGCTCGCGGAAGACCTCCTCGTGCGTCACCGTCCACGCGACGCACGCGATGGGGATGGCGAGGACGAAGAGGACGATGATCTGTGTCGTCAGGCTCATAACCAAGCCGTGAATCGTGAAGCGTAAGTCGCGGACGGGGTTCGGGCGGCGCCCGCGTCGAACGTCATCCCGAACTTTACCGCCACGCGAACGATTCGCGATTGAAGGCTTGGTTATTCTCCACGCCTGTTACGCTTTTG
Source organism: Pyrinomonadaceae bacterium (assembly GCA_035563275.1). Taxonomy (GTDB): domain Bacteria; phylum Acidobacteriota; class Blastocatellia; order Pyrinomonadales; family Pyrinomonadaceae; genus QHXN01. The sequence continues at coordinate 2,670 of DATMVI010000692.1, read as the reverse complement.
TCCCGCCCGGTTGGTTTTTTTTGCGCGGCGGGCTGCCGTGCCTTTCCGCGCCGGCTGTGTTAGCTTGGTCGCGAAAACACCTTTCGGGTGAGACCACCTTCTCACCCGCTCGGATACCCAATGACGACGACCAACGCACCGCTCACGCCGATGCTGCGGCAGTACCAAGAGCTGAAGCGGCAGCACCCCGGCACGCTCCTCTTCTTCCGCCTCGGCGACTTCTACGAGCTGTTCTTCGACGACGCCGTCACCGGCGCGCGCGAACTCGAAATCACCCTCACCGCGCGCCACAAGGAGCGCGGCGCGGCCATCCCCATGTGCGGCGTCCCGCACCACGCCGTCGCCGCCCACGTCGCGCGCCTCATCCGCAAGGGCTACCGCGTCGCCATCTGCGAACAGACCGAAGACCCGTCGAAGGCGAAGAAGCTCGTCCGCCGCGAGGTCGTCCGCGTCATCACGCCCGGCACGGCCGTCGACCCGCAGCTCGTCGAGGCCAAAGAGACGGTCTACCTCGCGGCCGTCTGCGGCGCGGGCGACACCTTCGGCGCGGCCTTCCTCGATCTTTCGACCGGCGAGTTCCGCGCCACCGAAGCCGACGGCGCGGACGCGTGGGCGCGCGTCTGCGCCGACCTCGAATCCTACGCGCCGCGCGAGCTGCTCTTCCCCTCCTCGCTCACGCCGCTCGTCAAAGACGCCTACGGCGGGCGCGGCCCTCGCACCGCGCCGCTGCCGCTCGACGCGGAGGCGGACGGGCCGGCCGCGCCCGTCGCGCGCATCACGCCGGCCGACCACGCGCCGGCCGCGGCCTCGGCCGGCATCGCGCTCACCCCGCTCGACGACTGGCTGTGGGAGCCGACCTCGTGCGCCTCCCTGCTGCTCGAACAGTTCGGCGCGCGCACGCTCGAAGGCTACGGGCTGGGCGGCAAGGTCGCGGCCGTGAGCGCCGCGGGCGCGTGCCTGCGCTACGCGCGCGAGACGCAGCGGGCCGCGGCCGCGCACGTCACCGACCTCAGCTTCTTCGAGACGCGCGACCACCTCGTCTTAGCCTCCGTCACCTACCGCAACCTCGAACTCGTCGAGTCGCAGGGCGGCGGGGGCCGCGGCGCGTCGCTGCTCGGCGTCCTCGACGCGACCGTCACGGGCATGGGCGCGCGACTGCTCCGCGCGTGGCTGTTGCGGCCGTCGGTGCGGCGCGGGGAGATCGAGGCGCGGCTCGCGGCCGTCGGCGACCTCCACCGCTCGCAGATGCGGCGCGACCGCCTGCGCGCGCTGCTCAAAGAGGTCTCCGACCTCGAACGCCTCACGGGCCGCATCAACATGGGCACGGCCACGGCGCGCGACCTCGTCGCCCTGCGCCGCTCGCTCGATCAGGTTCCCGCGATCCGTCAGGCGTTATCGGACGTGGAGGCCTCGCTGCTCGAAGTCGTCCGCGAGAACTCGGACGAGTTGCCGGACGTGCGAGCCCTGATCGGCAGGGCCATCAGCGACGACCCGCCCGTCAACTTCGGCGACGGCGGCTCCGTCCGGGGGGGCTTCGACCCGGAGCTTGACGAGCTGCGCGCGATCAGCCGCGACGCCAAGCAGACCATCGCCGCCATCGAGTCGCGCGAGCGCTCGCGCTCCGGCATCAATAGCTTGCGCGTCCGCTTCAACAACGTCTTCGGCTACTTCATCGAGGTCTCGAAGGCCAGCTCGGTGCGCGTGCCCGCGGATTACGAGCGGCGGCAGACGCTCGCCAACGCCGAGCGCTACACCACGCCCGAGTTGAAGGATTGGGAGCAGAAGGTGCTCGGGGCCGAGGGGCGCTGCCTCGAAATCGAGACGCGCATCTTCGGCGAGGTGCGCGCGCAGGTCGCCGAGCAGACGCGGCGTTTGCAGGCGACGGCCCGCGCCCTCGCGATGCTCGACGTGCTCTCGTCTCTGGCCGAGGTCGCCGCGCGCCGCCGCTACCACCGGCCCGTCCTCCACGACGGCGACGAGCTTGAGATCAAGGCCGGCCGCCACCCCGTCATCGAAGCCATCGGCGAGGCCCCGTTCGTCCCGAACGACCTCTCCATGAACAACTCGACCGACCGCCTGCTCATCATCACCGGGCCGAACATGGGCGGGAAGTCCACGCTGCTGCGGCAGACGGCGCTCATCTGCCTGCTGGCGCAGGTGGGCTCGTTCGTGCCGGCCGAGCGCGCGCGGCTGCCCGTGCTCGACCGCATCTGGACGAGGGTGGGCGCTTCGGACGACCTCTCGCGCGGCCGCTCGACCTTCATGGTCGAGATGACGGAGACGGCGGCTATCCTCCACAACGCGACGCCGCGCTCGCTCGTCCTGCTCGACGAGATCGGCCGCGGCACGGCGACCTTCGACGGCCTTTCGATCGCGTGGGCCGTCGCCGAGCACCTCCACGACTCGGCCGAGCACGCCGCCAAGACCCTCTTCGCCACCCATTACCACGAGCTGACGGAGTTGGCCGAGCGCCTGCCCGGCGCGCAGAACTATCAGATTCGCGTCGCCGAGCGCGAGGGCGAGGTCATTTTCCTCTACCGCATCGAGCGCGGCCGCGCCTCGAAGTCTTACGGCATCGAGGTCGCGCGCCTCGCCGGCCTGCCGCCCGAGGTGCTGGCGCGCGCGCGCGAAGTCTTGGAGAAGCTCGAGCGCTACGAGCTGGACGTGTTC
>DATMVI010000691.1:0-2471 GCA_035563275.1 Pyrinomonadaceae bacterium | reverse complement strand
CGCGGCCGCGCCCCGCGCCGGGGCGGGAGCGCCCCTCGGGGGCCGCCGCCTGACCGAGCGTTTCGGCCGCCGCCGCCGTCCGAAAAACGGTACGAAAAACGCCGGCCCGCGGCCGCGCACAACCTTGCCGCCCGCCCGCTCATCCATTACACTACACCGACCTGCCCCGTGCGTCACGGGCGGTTTCCTGAAGCGTAGCAAGGACAAGCGGCCCGCCGCCGCGGGGCCGGTTTTCTTCAAGCAGTAGGCCATAACTGAGGGTTTGTCTCCGTGAAAAAGAGAGTTTCCACCGCGCTCGCGACCTTCCTCCTTCTGGCGCTGTCGCTCCCCGTCTTCGTCAACGCGCAGCAGAGCGGCGCGCAGCCGCCCCCGCCGCCGGCCGCGCGCCGCGGCGACGCCGGCCGCCCGAATGACAGCGTGCCGGCCCCTTCGGGCCGCGCCCGCCGCCAGCCGCGCATCGAGGCCACCGAGGGCATCGAGGCCGACGTGGCCGAGGCCCTGACCGTCATTCAGGAGCACCACGCCGACGGCAATAAGCTCGACTACAACGGCGTCTTCAAGTCGTCGATCATCGGCATGCTGCGCTCGCTCGACCCGCACTCGAACTTTTACGACGCGAAGGAGTTCGAGGAGCAGCGGGCCGACTGGCGGTCGGAGTATTACGGCATCGGCGCGACCATCGGCGACCGCAAGGTCGGGGCCTCGACCGACACCTACGTCCTCGCCACCTTCGAGGGCACGCCGGCCTACCGCGCCGGCCTCCGCTTCGGCGACAAGATTCTGGAGATCGACGGCCAGTCGGTGAAGGGCAAGCCGTCGGGCGAGGTGCGCGACCGCCTGCGCGGGCCGCGCGGCACGACGGTGCGCGTGACGGTCGAGCGCGCCGAGACGGGGCAGAAGGAGACGGCCCCGATCACGCGCGACGCCGTCGCGCAGCCGACCGTGCCGGACGCCTACTTCATCCGCCCCGGCGTCGGCTACATCGACATGACGCGCGGCTTCAACTACACGACGGCCGAGGAGTTCGCCCTCGCCCTCGAAGACCTGCGGGGCCGCGGCATGCAGGGCCTCGTCCTCGACCTGCGCGGCAACGGCGGCGGCATCCTCGATCAGGCGGTGCGCGTCGCCGAGCGCTTCCTCTCGAACGGCCAGCTCATCCTGACGCAGAAGGGCCGCGGCGCGCGCGGCGGCGGCAACCGCCCGTACCAGTCCGAGAACCGCAGCCCCGACGCCACGCCGCTCGTCGTCTTGGTCAACCGCGGCACGGCCTCGGCCTCCGAGATCGTCGCCGGCGCCTTGCAGGATCACGACCGCGCCCTGATCGTCGGCGAGACCTCGTTCGGCAAGGGGCTCGTCCAGTCCATCCTGCCGCTCGACTACGGCACGGCTCTGACGCTGACGACCTCGAAGTATTACACGCCCTCGGGCCGCCTCATCCAGCGCGACTACTCGAACACGGGCTTCTACGACTACATCTTCCGCGGCGGCATCGGCGCGGACGAGGCCGAGGCCCAGCCCGAGTCGCCGAAGGGGCCGGAGTCGAAGACCGACACGGGGCGCACCATCTACGGCGGCGGCGGCATCGCGCCCGACGAGGCCGTCAAGGCGCGCACGTTCAACGCCGTGCAGGTGCGCATCATCGACCCGGTCTTCGCGTTCGCGCGCGAGCTGGTCAACGGCCGCGTGCAGGGCTTCCCCGACTACAAGGTCAAGGGCATGCCCGAGTTCGAGCACAACCTTCAGGCCAACGACATGGTGGTTGACGAGCGCGTCTACAGGGCCTTCAAGGAGTACGTGGCGCGCAACTCGGAGCACTACAAGCTGACCGAGGCGCAGCTCGACCGCCAGCGCGACTACGTCACGCGCCAGCTCCGCTACGACCTCGCGACCGCGGCCTACGGCTCGGTCAAGGCCACGCAGGTGCTCATCGGCGACGACCCGCAGGTCTCGAAGGCCGTCGAACTGCTCCCGCGCGCCCGCGAGCTGGCCGCCTCCGCGCAGCGCGGCCGCAACCCGCAGACGAAGTCCTTCGAGTAAGGCGCTCCGGGACAAGCTAAAAAAAGAGGGGGGCGCGTCGAGTTAACTCGACGCGCCCCCCTCTTTTTGGCGGAAGCCCGGCCCGCCGGGCTTGCCCCCCGACTTTTTAGAAGCTGCAACCGTAGGCGGTCATGGACTGCTTGGCGGCGTCGTGGGCGGCCTTGCAGGCTTGGGCCAGCCCGGCGCGGCCCTGCGCCGTCGAGGCGAGCTGCCGCCACGAGTTGCGCGCCGTGTCGAGCTGCGCCCTCACGGTGGCGCGCATCGCCTCGGGGACTTTGCTGTTGACGCACGCATCGTACTTGGCGATGTAGTCGTCGCACTCGGTCACGCCGATCTTGTCGCCGCCGGCCGTCGGGGCGGAGGAGTTCGTGGCGGCCGTGTTGGTGGCCGCCGCGTTGGTGGCGTTGCCGGTGTTCGTCGTGTCGCCGCCGCAG
>DATMVI010000690.1:0-7399 GCA_035563275.1 Pyrinomonadaceae bacterium | reverse complement strand
GGGCGCGCCCGCGACGCCCTGCCCGAGTTGCGGCGAGACGCTCGTCGGCGAGTTCTGCCACCGCTGCGGCGAGCGCAGCGCCGGGGCGCGCGACCTCACGCTGCGCCACTTCGTCGCGGAGGCCGCGCAGGAGTTCACCAGCGTCGAGCACTCGAAGATGTTCCGCACGCTGCGCGCGCTGCTCCTGCGCCCCGGCCTCCTCACCGTCGAGTGGGCCGCGGGCCGGCGCAACCTCTACCTCAAGCCGCTCAACCTCTGCCTGCTCATCCTCACCCTGCAGGTCTTCGTCTACTCGACCCGGCAGGTCTCGACCTTCGACTTCGGCCGCATCATCGAGATGGAGAAGCAGCTCCTCGCCTCGCAGGGGATCAGCGGCAGGTCGATGTACGACCGGCTCGTCGAGGGGGTCGCGGCCGAGCGCGGGGCGACGCGCGAGACGGTGCTGGAGCGCATCAACGAACGCTGGAGCCGCAACGTCTCGTTCTTTCAAGTGCCGCTCGTCCTCGCCTACGCGCTCATGCTCCAGCTCTTCTACCTCTTCTCGCGCCGGCACTTCGTCGAGCACGTCGTCTTCTCGCTCCACTTCATCGCCTTCACGTCGCTGACGGTCGTCCTGATGTGGCCGCTCTACTACGCGGTGGGCATCGCGCCGACGGCCGCCAACATGTGGGTCGCCGTCGGCAAGTTCCTGCTCGACATCGCCTACCTCTTCGTCGCCGCGCGCGTCTTCTACCGCGACACCTCGGGCTGGGCGCTCGTCAAGGCCCCGGCCATGTTCGCCGCCTACTTCGTCATCTACGTCCTCACCTACATCGCCGCGCTCTTCGCCTCCATCTACTCGGTCGCGCGCTGGTGAAGATTCAATTAAGAATTAAGAATTAAGAATTAAGAACTGGTGTGCTTCGGAGTCCTGAAGGGCGCTCCCGAGCTACACCATTTTTAATTCTTAATTCTTAATTCTTAATCGCGTTAAAGAGGAGCGGGTAGGTGGCGAGCGACTGGGCGCGGTACTGCGGGCGGAAGCCGAAGAGGTAGACGCGGCCGCGGCCGAGGCCGACTTCGACGAGCGCGGCGCGGCCGCGGAGGTGTTGCTCGCCGAGCAGCCAGCCGGAGAGAAGGGGGCTGCCGGTCTGCGGGTAGCGGGCGATGGCCCTGACGCGGACGAGCGCCGCGGGGTCGCTCCTGACCTCGAAGGCGGGCGAGTCTTCGAACCACGCGATTGACTCGTGCGGCATCCCCGCGGCGACCGGATGCGAGGTGTCGAGCACGGTGCGCATGATCGAGCCGGGCGCGTAGAACTCCGTCCGCTTCAGGCCCCCGGTCACGTCGCGCACCGGCAGTTTCAACTGCTCGATGGCGAAGTTCGAGGCGTCGTTCAAGGCGACGAGCGTCCCGCCCTGCTCGACGAACTCGCGCAAAGCCCTGACGCCTTCGACCCCGAGCCCGCCCGTGAACTCGTCCGGCATCGTCCCGCGGCGGTGGCCTTCGAGGATGGCGCGCGGCGACTGGTCGGGGATGATGACGGCGTCGAACTTCGCGCGCAGGTTGCCGGCGCGGACTTCGTCGTCCCGCAAGGCGCGCAGGGCGGGCGCGTCGCCCACCTGCCGCTCGAAGACCCAGCGCGTCCAGCCCTCGTCCATCGAGGGCACGTGAGACTGATAGAGACCGACGCGCGCGGGCGTTGCCGGCTCGCGCGTCACGCCGGCCATGACTTCCGCGCGCCCGCGCGCAGGCTCCGGGTTGAGCGGGCCGGCGGTGCGGACGGGCGCGTAAGCCGGCTCGACCTCGACGCCGAGGAGCAGCGGCAGCGTGTGGGCCGTCACGTCGTAGGGCTGGACGGGGTTGCCCGCCGCGTCGCGCAGGTTCGGGTAGCGTTGCGCTTCGAGCAGCGCTTTGGCGAAGGCCCCGTAAGGCTGTGACATGCTGACGAACATCTCGGCGCCGCCGCGCGCGCCGCGCCGCCCCGCCGCGACCCGCCGCCACTCGACGCCGCCGCGCCCGAGGATCGAGAGGAGCGGCCCCTGCCCCGGGCCGGGCTTGACGACGAACCCCTGCAACTCGCCGCGCCGGCGCGGGCGCACGGCCTCGCGGCCGACTTCGTGGAAGCGGCGGAGCCAGCGCTCGCGGTTGTCGGCCGCGTGCCTCAACAACTCGAAGGCGGCCGTCGTCATGTAATTCGTGATGTCGCGCAGGCGCCACTCGCCGCCGCGCCACGGCTCGGGGAAGTTGGCCGAAGCCTTCTGCGGGTCGTAGCCCTCGCGCGAGCGCAGCTCCTCGAACTTCAGGTTAATCGGCGAGGCGACGCGGGCCGAGGCCGTCTCGGAGAGGATGCGGACGCCGCCGTGGTAGTGCGAGTAGGCGCGCGCCGGCGTCCATGCGTCGTAGGTCGAGTCCCACGTGATGCCCTTGAAGCCGGCGGCCAGCATCCGCTTCGCGACGGCGAGGCCGAGTTCCGTGTAGCCCTCGACGAGCTGGCGCGGCACGTTCGGCTCGACGGGCCGCATGTAGGGCGGCAGGAACAGCCGCGAGCCGTGGGTGCCCTGCTGGTGGATGTCGTGGACGATCTGCGGGCGCCACTCGTTGTGAACCTTGTCCACGGTCAACCGCGTCTCGGTCTGCGTGAAGGCGTACCAGTCGCGGTTGTTATCGTGGCCGACGTACTTGTGGTAAAGCTCGGGCGGGGTCGTCCCCTCGTAGGGCGTGCCGAGGGTGCGGTCGTACCAGCGCTTGACGATGTCCACGCCGTCGGGGTTGAGGCTGGGGACGAGCAGGACGATTGTCTCGTCGAGAATCTTCCGCACCTCCGGCTCGCCCGAGGAGGCGAGGCGGTGCGCGATGAGCGCGGAGGAGAGCGTCGAGCCGACCTCGGTCGAGTGGATGCCGCAGGTGACGAGGACGACGGCCTTGCCGCGCGCGATGAGGCGGACGGCCTCGCGTTCGGGGTCGCGGCCGAGCGAGCGCGGGTCGGCCAGCCGGCGCTGAATCTCTTTGAACTCGCCGAGCCGCGCGAGGTTTTCGGGCGCGCTGATGGTTGCCAGCACGAAGGGCGCGCCGAGGGTCGTCCGGCCGAGTTCTTCAAATTTCACGCGGTCGCTCGCGGCGTCGAGGCGGCGGAAGTATTCGACCACCTCCGACCACGCGGCGAGCTTGCGGTCGTCGCCGGGCCGGAAGCCGAGCACCTCTTCGGGCGCGGGGACGCGCGCGGCGTCCGGCGTCGGCGCGGCCGGCAGCGGCAGCGCGAACAAACTCGTCAGGATGAGCACGCACGCGAGAGCTGGTCTGAGCATACAGGTCGGCCCCGTCGGTCGGATTCGCAAAGCCTTTGAGGGAGGCCAAAGTCTAGCACATCGGAAGGAGTAGACAGTAGACAGTAGTCAGTAGACAGTAGTCAGTAGACAGTAGAAAAGAGCTTCGGCGGCGAATCGCTCGCGTGTCGGCGTCAGCATCAACAACTCGGGGCGCTACTGACTACTGACTACTGACTACTGACTACTGACTACTGTCTACTGTCTACTCCTTTCATTGACATCTCTTCCGGGCGTGTCTATCGTTTCCGGGCCGGCGCGTGGGCCGGCCGGGGCCCGCCGAAACTCTCCGCGGCGGGGCCGGGAATCCGGGGCGCGAACATGATGAACAACTGCGCGAGGTGCGGGCAGGGCAACGGGTCGGCGGCCGACTTCTGCGCGCGGTGCGGTCTGCCGCTGGGCGCGAGCGGTCGCGTCGCGGTCGCGCCGGCTTACGGCCCGGCCGTGGCCGCCGGAAGCCTCGAAGGGACGATCCCCTTCGACTTCCCCGCGCGCCGGCTGCGCTCGGCCGCCGACGCGCTCGCGCCGACCTTCCAGCTTTACCGCAGCCACTACGACGCCGTCGCCAAGGTCGTGCTCGCGGCCGCGCTGCCGCAGGCGGCGCTGGAGTACACCATGACGCGCGTCGCGGTGTCGCCGTGGGAGCCGGACGCGTTCTCGATGTTGGCGAGCGTCGCTTCGAGTTCGCTGATGACGGTGGCGCTCGTCTACTCCGTGATGACGCTGCTGCGGACGGGCGCGAGCCCGCCGCTCGCCGAGTCGTACGCGTGGGGCCTGCGGAAGTGGTGGCGGGGCGCGGCGTGCTGGCTCCTCGTGACCGCGCTGACGTGGGCGGGGACGCTGCTGCTCGTCGCCCCCGGCCTCATCCTGATGACGGTCTTCGCCGTGGCGCTGCCGGCCGTCGCCGCCGAAGACCTCGGCCCGCTCGACGCGCTCAAAAGGAGCGCCGCCCTGACGAGGGGCTACCGCGGCCGCGTCTTCGCGGCGCTGCTGGTGATGACGCTGGCCGCCTGCGGCGCGGTGTGGCTGACGACCGGCTTCGCGGCCCCGCAGTTCGAGGCCGGCTCCTCGCTGCTCGTGTCGCTCGCCTACGCGGCCGTCTCGCAGGTCATCTGGTCGGCCTTCACCGTCCTCTCGCTCTTCACTTACCTCGGCATCCGCGCCGACCGCGGCGAGGGCGTCGCGCCGGCCGCCACCGCCGCGCAGCCCTGAAGCGCCCCGGCGCGGTTGTCCGCCGGCCGGCCTCGTCTATAATCAGAGCCGTGAAAAGGAGTCGTCAGTCGCCGGCCGCCGGTTTTCGTCTTTGCTGACGACCGGCGGCTGACGGCTACAGACTTCTCACGATTTACGATTCACGCCTTTCAGGGGTCGCGAGGGTGTACTCGTCGCAAATCACGCGCGCCAACCCGACGTGCGTCGTCTTCCTCCTCGACCAGTCCGGCTCGATGGCCGACCCGTTCGCGGGCGACGACCACACGCGCAAGGCCGACTTCGTCGCCCGCGTCGTCAACCACGCGCTGCACGACCTCGTCATCCGCTGCACCAAGACCGAGGAGGTGCGCGACTACTACCACGTCTCGGTCATCGGCTACGGCCGCGCGGTCTCTTCGGCCCTCTCCGGCGCGCTCTCCGACAGCCTCCTCGCGCCCGTCTCGCAGGTGGCCGACCACCCGGCGCGCATCGAGGCCGGCTACAAGCGCGTGGCCGACGGCGCGGGCGGCTACGTGGACATGCCCGTGCGCTACCCCGTCTGGGTCTACCCGCACGCCGACGGCGGCACGCCGATGTGTCAGGCGCTCGCGCAGGTGCGCTCCGTCCTCTCGGGGTGGCTCGCCGAGCACCCGCGCGGCTTCCCGCCCACCGTGCTCCACCTGACCGACGGCGAGTCGGGAGACGGCGACCCGACGGCGCTCGGCGAAGAGATCACGTCGCTGGGGACGGACGACGGGCGCGTGCTCCTCTTCAACTGCCACGTCTCCTCGCGGCGCGCGCGCAAGGCCGAATACCCTTCGACGGACGCGGGCCTGCCCGACGGCTTCGCCCGCACGCTCTTCCGCATCTCCAGCCCGCTACCCGAACCCTTCCTCGCCGCCGCCCAGCAGCTCGGCGTCCCCGCCTCGGAAGGCTCCCGCGGCTTCGTCTTCAACGCCGACCCCTCCTCCGTCGTCCAGTTCTACGAGATCGGCACCAGCCTCACCGGCATGGCCCCCCACATCTGGATGGACGCGTAGCCGGCCGCCACTCTCATGTTCTCCGAACGCCTTTCAATCCGCGTCAGTCATTTCCTCATGCCGAAGGACGGCGCGGCGGCGGAGGAGTGTGAGGACGCGGTGGGGCTGAACGTGGGGGGCGGGAGGTTCGCGGTGGCGGACGGGGCGACGGAGGCGTTCGACGCGGGGCGTTGGGCGCGGGCGCTGGCCGAGGGGTGGGCCGGGGGGGCGCCGCGGTCGGCCGCGGAGTTCAGGGCGTGGGTCGCGGGGGAAGGCGAGCGGCTTCACGAGGCTTGGGCCGGGAGAGAGTTGCCGTGGTACGCGGAGGAGAAGGCGCGGGGCGGTTCGTTCGCCGCGTTCGTCGGCCTGAGCATCGAAGCAGAGGGCGGGGCGCTGCGTTGGCGGGCGATTGCGCTCGGCGACGCGTGTCTGGTGCGGCGGCGCGACGGCGTGATCCGGGCGGCGATGCCGCTGGGCCGGGCGGAGGAGTTCAACTCGTGCCCGGCGCTCGTGCCTTCGCGCGCGGCGGCGCTCGACGCGGCGCTGGCGCAGGCGGTGACGGCCGAAGGCGCGGCCGAAGCGGGGGACACTTTTCTGCTGCTGTCGGACGCGGCCGCGGCGTGGTTCCTTAAGCTCTCCGAGGGGCGTTCGCCCGCCGTCGGAGAGTTTGATTCCCGGCTCGCCGCGTCGGACAATGAGGCGCTCGCCGCACTCTTCCGGCGCGAGCGCGCGGCCGGCCGCATCAAAGACGACGACGTGGCCGTCGTCCGCGTCGCGATTCAAGAAGTAGACGGTAGCGCCCCGCATTAAGTCTGCCGACGCCGGCACGCTGACGACCCGGCGCCGAAGGTCTTCCTACTGACTACTGTCTACTGACTACTGACTACTGCTTTTCCGATGCGCAACCTCAGCGCCAATTTCTGGCCGTCGGCGCGGGCCTTCGCGGAGGCCGTGCAGTGCCCGGCCGTGTGCTTCGAGGAGCCGACGCTGAAGGGGATGCTGCCGGCCGTCGACCGGCTGGGGATGCCGCTCGTCACGTCGGGGCAGTTCGCCTACGTCTTCAAGCTCAACGCGCAGCAGCAGGGCGGCGGCGCGCTCGCCGTGCGCTGCTTCCGCGGCTTCCTCGGCGACCGCGAGGAGCGCTACCGCGCGCTCGACGCGCACCTCAACTCGCGCCGCGTGGCGGCGCTGCCGCGCTTCAAGTACCTGCCGCGGGGCGTGCTCGTCGCCGGCCGCCGCTTCCCCATCCTCGTCATGGAGTGGGTCGCGGGGCCGACGCTCGACGTGTACCTTGAGGAGGTCGTCGGCCGCCGCGAGGTCGTCCTCCACTTGGCCGGCGAGTGGCTGCGCCTGATGGAGTCTCTGCGCGCAGCCGGCGTCGCCCACGGCGACTTGCAGCACGGCAACGTCATCGTCGAGCGCGGTCAACTGCGCCTCGTCGACCTCGACGGCGCGTACGTGCCGGCGCTGCGCGGGCTGCCCGCCAGCGAGGTCGGCCACCAGCACTACCAGCACCCCGCGCGCGGGGCCGACTTCTTCGCGCCCGAGGTCGATAACTTCTCCGCGCTCGCCGTCTACCTCTCGCTCATCGCGCTGGCCGAGCGCCCCGCGCTCTGGCGCGAGCACCACGACGAGAACCTCCTTTTCACGCGCGCCGACTTCCAAGACCCCGGAGCCTCCGAACTCTTCCGCAAGGTGCGCGAGACGGGGCCCGAGCAGGCGCGGCTGGCCGACGCTTTGGCCGCGGCCGCCGCAGGCCACCCGGCCGAGACGCCGTGGCTGCTCGACCTCGTCGAGCCCGAGACGCGCCTGCCCGCGTGGATGAACGCGCCGGCCGGCATCGAGGTGGACGGGCGGACGCGCGAGGTGGCGCGCGCCGGCCCC
>DATMVI010000689.1:0-14007 GCA_035563275.1 Pyrinomonadaceae bacterium | reverse complement strand
GGCCGGTAAGAGCGCGAGGCCGAGCGCGAGGCGCGTGAGCCGGGACGGCGCGCGGCGCGGGCCTGCGGGGGCGCGAAAATTCTGATGAGGCTTCATGGAGGTCAAGGCGCGTTCTCTCCCTAGGTTCGAACCGCCCGCGCGGGGCCGCGGGCGAGGAAGGCGTGTCGGGCGCGTCCGCGCGCGCGGCTCCGGCCTTTCAACTGTTTCCGCGGCTCACCCGTCGGAAAGGGCGAATGGGCAGGCGATTCCGGCGCGCGCGGCCCGTATGCTAACACCGGGAAGGCTTTAACCACCAGCAATTCCCTCGGAAAAGTTGCGCGCCGTCGCGCCGGTGGGGGGCGCCGGGCGTCGCGCCCGCGGCCACTTGACAGCCCCGTAAGGCGTTTGCTAACTTAGCCTTCCGCTTGCAGAAGCGTTGTTTGGTAACCAGTTTTCGGAGGCACGTAGCTCAGCCCGGTAGAGCACTACCTTGACACGGTAGGGGTCTGCGGTTCAAATCCGCACGTGCCTACCATTTCACTTTTTCGACAGCGAGCTCCGGAAGACCCGAGCCTTTTAGATGTTGACGCGAACGCGAACTACGTTCCGATTCTAGTCAACGCGAAACCCGCCGGCCGGCGGGCCGCGCGGCGAGGGCGCTTCTGTCGAATCCGATCTGTAGGGCAATCCCTTTCGGGGACGGCAAAATTCGGTTAACGCTTTCTTTCGCCCGCGGGCCGAGCGGCCGGCGCGAGGCTTCCCGTCGTTTGTGCGCGGGGCTTCGGCCGCCGCGAACACATCCGCCGGCTTGAGCGAAAGGAAGCAAGAGCCATGAGCAACATCACCGTACAAGTCGAGGGCGGCCGCGTGGCCGAGGTGCCGCGCGAGGCGACCGTCGCCGAGGCGCTCAGGCAACTCGACCGCGACGCGGCCAAGCAGGCGCTGGCGGCCAAAGTCAACGGCCGCGAGTTCGACCTCTCGCGCCGGCTCGAAGAGGCCGACGCCAACGGCGAGCCTTTGAAGGTCGAGCCCGTCCTGCCCGGCACGCTCGAAGGTCTCGACGTGATCCGCCACTCGACGGCGCACCTGCTGGCCGCGGCCGTGCTCGACCTCTTCCCCGGCACCAAGCTCGGCATCGGCCCGGCGCTTCTGGAAGACCCGCGCTACGGCTTCTTCTACGACGTGATCGCGCCGCGCCAGCTCACCGACGAAGACCTGCCCGTCATCGAGAAGCGGATGCGCGAGCTGGCCAAGCGTAACCTCTCGTACCGCCGCGACGTGCTCCCGAAGCACGAGGCGCTGCGCGTCTTCGGCGAGCGCGACGAGCCGCTGAAGTGCGAGCTGATCGAGAACAAGGCGGGCGACTTCGTCAGCGTCTATTACATAGACGGCTCGCCCTTCATAGACTTCTGCCTCGGCCCGCACGTGCCGAACACGAACCGCCTCAGGGCGTTTAAGCTGCTCTCGCTCTCGGGCGCGTACTGGATGGGCGACGCCGAGCGCCCGCAGATGCAGCGCATCTACGGCACCGCGTTCGCCACGCAGGAAGAACTCGACGCGTGGGTCAGACAGCGCGAGGAGGCCGAGCGCCGCGACCACCGGCGGCTGGGGCGCGAACTCGACCTCTTCTCGATTCAGGAGCAGTACGGGCAGGGCCTCATCTTCTGGCACCCGAAGGGCGCGCTCATCCGCAAGGCGATGGAGGACTACCTGCACGCCGAGCTTTTGAGGCGCGACTACACCTTCGTCATCACGCCGCACATCGCGCGGCGCGAGCTGTGGCAGGTGAGCGGCCACGAGCAGAACTACGGCGACTCGATGTTCGCCCCGACCAAGATCGAGGAGCAGGAGTACCGCCTCAAGCCGATGAACTGTCCGTTCCACATCGGCATCTACCGCTCGCAGCAGCGCTCCTACCGCGACCTGCCGCAGCGCTACGCCGAGATGGGGACGGTCTACCGCGCCGAGCTCTCGGGCACGCTCCACGGCCTGATGCGCGCCCGCGGCTTCACCGTGGACGACGCGCACCTCTTCTGCACGCCCGAGCAGATGGGGGCCGAGATTCGCGGCTGCGTCGAGTTCGCGCAGGAGGTCTTCCGCACCTTCGGCTTCGAGAAGATGAAGGTCGAGCTCTCGGTCAAGGGCGGCGACTCGGCCAAGACCTTCCTCGGCTCCGACGAGCAGTGGGCCGCGGCCGAGGCAACGCTGGTCGCGGCGCTCGAAGAGTGTGGCATCGGCTACGAGCGCATCGAGGGCGAGGGCGCCTTCTACGGCCCGAAGATCGACATCAAGATCGAGGACGCCATCGGCCGCCTCTGGCAGCTGGGCACGGTGCAGTACGACTTCAACCTGCCGGAGCGCTTCGAGCTCGAATACGTCGGCGAGGACAACCGCCCGCACCGGCCGATGATGGTTCACCGCGCGCTCTTCGGCTCGGTCGAGCGCTTCTTCGGCGTGCTCATCGAGCACTACGCGGGCGCGTTCCCGCTCTGGCTCTCGCCGGTGCAGGCCGCGGTGCTGCCGATCACCGACCGCGCCAACGACTACGCCGCGGAGGTCGCGCGCGGGCTGCGCGCGGCGGGCCTGCGGGTCGAGACGAACCTGCGCGGCGACAAGATCGGCGCGAAGATTCGGCAGGCGCAGTTGCAGAAGGTTCCTTTCATGCTGGTCGTCGGCGACCGCGAGATGGAAGAGGGCAAGGTCGCCGTCCGCGAACGCTCGAAGGGTGACATCGGGGCGATGTCGGTCGCAGACTTCACGGAGCTGGCGCGACGCCTCGTCGACTCGCGCTCGCTCGTCAACGAGTAAGTTCCGAGTCCCGGGTTCAGGGTCGGGGACTCCTTGGCTCGCGACCTTGAACTCGGAACTTAGAACTCTGACTGAGGAGGTGTAGGTATTCCGTCATTTCGAGGACGCGGGCAGCGCCCGGACAACCGTCGCGCCCCCGCCACGCGCATCAACGAGAGAATCCGCGTGCCGCAGGTGCGCGTGATCGCCGAGGACGGCGAGCAGCTCGGCATCATGGACACGCGCGAGGCCGTCCGGCTCGCCCGCGGGCAGGGGCTCGATCTGGTCGAGGTGGCCGCCACCGCCGACCCGCCCGTCTGCCGCATCATCGACTACGGCAAGTTCACCTACGAGCAGAAGAAGAAGGCGAGCGAGGCCAAGAAGAAGCAGGTCATCATCACCGTCAAGGAAGTCAAGTTCCGGCCCGGGACGGACGACCACGACTACGACTTCAAGATGAAGCACTCGCGCCAGTGGCTTCAGGAGGGCGACAAGGTCAAGGCCACGATCTTCTTCCGCGGGCGCGAGATCACACACCGCGAGCTGGGCGCGCAGCTTCTCGAACGCTTAGAGAAAGACCTCGCCGACGTGGGCGAGGTCGAGGCCCGGCCGCGCATGGAGGGCAACCAGATGTTCATCATCCTCGCCCCGAAGCGCCAGAAGACGGCGAAGCCGGAAGGCCCCAAGCCGCCGGCCGGCGGCGACGTGAAGCAGGGGCCGCCCATGCCGCCCAACACGGGCGGGATGGTGCAATCGTAAAACAGTAGCCGGTAGCGCTCCGCGCTAAGACTGCTGACGCCGACTGACTACTTACTACTTTTTTCGGAGGTCATTATGCCGAAACTCAAGACGCACAAGGGCGCGGCGAAGCGCTTCCGCACGACCGCCACGGGGAAGGTCAAGCGCGGCCACTCGCACGCGCGCCACATCCTGACGAAGAAGACGGCCAAGCGCAAACGCGCGCTCGACATCGACGTGCTCGTCTCCGAGTCCGACGAAGTCCGCATCAAGCGGATGCTGCCCTACGGGCGGAGCTGAAAAGCGGTAGCCGGTAGCCGGTAGCCGGTAGGTGCGGCGGCGATAGCTTGACGCCTTCACCCCGGCTGCCCGGCGAAGGAAGTTTCTTCTACTGTCTACTGACTACTGACTACTTTTTTCGGAGGTTTCATCATGCCGAGGGCAAAACGTGGGAACAAGCGCACGGAGAAGCGCAAGAAGATACTCGATCTGGCGAAGGGCTACCGGGGGACGAAGTCGAAGCTCTACCGCTCGGCGAAGGAGTCGGTCGAGCGCGGGCTGAAGTTCGCCTACACGGGGCGCAAGCTGAAGAAGCGCGACTTCCGCAGCCTGTGGATCGTCCGCATCGGCGCGGCCGCCCGCGTCAACGGGCTGAACTACTCGCAGTTCATGCACGGCCTCTCGCTGGCCGGCATCGAGCTCGACCGCAAGGTGCTGGCCGACCTCGCCGCCAACTCGCCCGACGCCTTCGCCGAGCTGGCCGGGCAGGCCCGCACCGCCATCGAGAACAAACCGCAGCCGGCGGCCGCGTAAGCAGCCGCCCGACAAGGGGGCTTGGGATGGGTTCCGAAGTCGTAGACTACCGGGAACAAATCGAGGCCGTGCGCGAAGCGTTCGAGCGAGAGTTCGAGCGCTTCGCGCGCTTTCGAGAGGAAGGCGGCGCGGGGGGGCTGGCGCTCGCCGAGGCGGAGTCGCTTTTGCGCGAGCTGGGCGACGTGCGGACGCGCCACACGGCCAAGAAGAGCGCGCTCGCCGGGCTGATGAAGCTCATCGGGCGCGTGCCGGCCGACGAGCGCGCCGCCTTCGGCCAGACCGTGCAGAGGCTCGGTCAGGAGATCGCCGCCGGCCTCGACGAGGCGCAGGCCGGCCTCAACGCGCGCCTCGCCACGCTCAAGCGCGAGCGCGAGCGCGTGGACGTGACGCTGCCCGGCCGCAGGCCGCGGCGCGGGCACGCCCACCCGATCCACATCGTGCGGCAGAGGCTCGAAGACATTTTCGTCTCGATGGGCTACGCGGTCGAGGACGGCCCCGAGGTCGAGAACGACTTCTACAACTTCACGGCCCTCAACATCCCCGAGCTGCACCCGGCGCGCAGCCCGCAGGACACCTTCTACACCACGGGCGGGCTGGCCCTCCGCTCGCAGACCTCGACCGTGCAGATTCACGCGATGCAGAAACGGCGGCCGCCCCTGCGCGTCGTCGCGCCCGGCCGCGTCTTCCGCCGCGACACGCCCGACGCCACGCACAACCCCATGTTCTTCCAGCTCGAAGGGCTGTTGGTTGACCGCGGCATCCACATGGGCCACCTGAAGGGAACCGTCACCGAGTTCCTGCGCAGGCTCTTCGGCAGCGGCGTCCGCACGCGCTTCCGCCCGTCCTTCTTCCCGTTCACCGAGCCGAGCGCCGAGTTCGACTTCACCTGCTTCAAGTGCGGCGGCGCGGGCTGCCGGCTGTGCAAGGGTTCGGGCTGGATCGAGATGGGCGGCTCCGGCATGGTACACCCGAGCGTGCTGCGCGCCGTCGGGATAGACCCCGAGGAGTTCTCCGGCTTCGCCTTCGGCTTCGGCATCGACCGCATGTGCGGCCTCATGTACGAACTCGACGACATCCGCCTCCTCTTCGAGAACGACGTGCGCTTCCTCGAACAATTCGATTGAGCCGGTAGGCGGTAGCCGGTAGCCGGTAGGTGCGGCGGCGACACTCGACGCCTTCACCCCGGCTGCCCGGCAAAGGGAGTTTCTTCTACTGTCTACTGTCTACTGTCTACTGACTACCGCTTTATGCACATCAGCTACAACTGGCTGCGCGAACTGACGGACGTGGGGTTGCCGCCGCCGCGGGAGTTGGCGGCGCGGCTGACGATGGCCGGGCTCGCCGTGGACGCGGTGCGCGAGGCGGGCGACGACTTCGTGCTGGAGTTCGACATCACGTCGAACCGGCCCGACTGTTTGTCGCACGTCGGCGTCGCGCGCGAGGCGGCGGCGCTCCTCGGCGGCCGCGTGCGCCTGCCGGAGGCGCGCGCCGCGAAGGTCGAGGGGCGGGCCGGGGAGTTAACGTCGGTCGCCGTCGAGGACGCGGACTTGTGCCCGCGCTACGCGGCGCGCGTGGTGCGCGGCGTGAAGATCGGGCCGTCGCCCGCGTGGCTCGCCGAGCGGCTTCAGGCCATCGGCCAGCGCCCGATCAACAACGTCGCCGACATCACCAACTACGTCATGCACGAGCTGGGCCAGCCGCTCCACGCCTTCGACCTCCACACCCTAGCCGAGCGCCGCATCGTCGTCCGCCGCGCGCGCGCGGGCGAGCGGATGAAGACGCTCGACGGCGTCGGGCGCGAGTTCGACTCGGAGATGCTGGTCATCGCCGACGCCGAGCGCGCCGTCGCCATCGCGGGCGTGATGGGCGGCGAGGCGACCGAGATTTCCGACGCGACGCGCGACGTGCTCATCGAGAGCGCCTACTTCGACCCGCAGTCCGTGCGCCGCACCGCCCGGCTGCTCGGCATGCAGACCGAGGCTTCATACCGCTTCGAGCGCGGCACGGACTATGAGGGCGTCCGCCTCGCGCAGGATCGCTGCGCCGCGCTCATCTGCGAGCTGGCCGGCGGCGCGGCGACCGAGGACGCCGTTGACGTTTACCCGCGGCGCATCGCCCCGCCCGCCGTCTTCCTGCGGCCGCGCCGGGTCGAAGCGCTGACCGGCCTCGCCGTCCCGGCCGAGGAGAGCGAAAGACTTCTGCGCGCGCTCGGCTTCGAGCCGGCGGGCGAGGGGGGCGGCGACGGCCACGGCGGCGCGGGCGAAGCCCCGCACGCCCCGCGCCTCTCCTTCCGCGTCCCGACGTGGCGCACCGACGTGCGCATCGAAGAAGATTTGGTCGAGGAGGTGGCGCGCCTCCACGGCTACGAGCAGATCGCCGAGGCGCTGCCGGCCTCGGGCCTCGCGGGCGAGTACCTCGTGGGCGACCGCCGCCGGCGCGACCTGCGCCGCGCGCTCAACGCGCAGGGCTACAACGAGGCCATCAACTTCAGCTTCATCGACGCGGCCAACGACGGGCGCTTCGAGCTGCTGCCGGGCCTGCGGCGGCTCGAAGACGACGGGCGCGCCTTCGTCACCTTGTCGAACCCCATCGCCGAGGGCGTCACGCTCATGCGCCCGACGCTGCTCGCCGGGCTGCTCGACTCCGTCCGCCGCAACTTCAACCACGGCACGCGCAGCGTCCGCCTCTTCGAGACGGGCCGCGTCTTCGCCGCGGGCGGCGCGGGCGGCGAGAGGCCGCACGAGCCGGAAGCCTTCGCGCTCGTCGTCACCGGCGAGGCGCTCGAAGAGGGGCGCGCGACGGGGCGCGAGACCGACTTCTTCGACCTGAAGGGCGCGCTGGAGGCGGCCGCCGACGCGGCCGGGGTCGGCGGGCTGGGGTTCGAGCCCGCGAGCGTCCGCCACCTGCGCGAGGGGCAGGCGGCGCGCGTGACGTTGGGAGGCGAAGTCGTCGGGACGCTCGGCCGGCTCTCCGAAGAGTTGTCGGCCGCCTACAAGTTTCGCCAGCCGGTCTACGTCGCCGAAGCGAACCTGAGCGCGCTGCTCGCCGGGGAAGCCCGGCCCGTGCGCTACGCGCCCCTGCCGCGCTTCCCCGGCGCGGCGCGCGACGTGTCGCTCACGGCCGACCGCCGCGCCGCCTACGGCGAGATGCGGCGCGCGATCCTCGGCCTCGGCATCCCCGAGTGCCGCGGCGTCGCGCTCGTGGACGCTTACGAGGGCGCGAACCTGCCGGAAGGGAAGCGCTCGCTGACGCTGCGCGTCGAGTACCGCGCCGACGACCGGACGCTGCGCGACGAAGAGGTTGACGCCATGCACGGCCGCGTCGTCGAGGTGCTCGCGCGCGAGTTCGGGGCGCAACTGAGAGGCTAGAGACTTGGCGCCGGAGGCTTGAGGCCGGCGAAACCCGCCCCCGGAAGCGGGCCTTTGCAAGTTCTCTTACAAACCCCGAGCCTCCGGCGTCGAGTCTCTACTTTTATTCCTTGCGCTGGCGGCGGCTTAGACGCATAATCGGGCGGCAGTGTCGAGGCCGCGACGTTTGGAGAGGGGCGATGGTCGGACTAACCGGTCTGGAAAAGTTCTCCCACCTGGAAGATAAAATTTACCGCACCATCGAGCTGACGAAGGCGCTCCGGCAGGAGAAAGAGGCGTTGGAGCGCGAGCTGTCTTCCGTCCGGCGCGAGCTGGGCGCGCTGCTCGACGAGAAGGATCGTCTGGAGACGCAGGTCGAGCGGCTCCTCTCCGAGCGCGACACGATCCGCCTCAAGGTCGAGGCCATGCTCGACGCCATCGCCGTGCTCGACCCCGAGGCGGTCGAAGTCCTGCGCAAGTAGCCCCCGCGGAGACCTGAAGCGAGATGAGCGCGATTAAGAACCCGGCCGAAGGCACGCCGACGATCCGGGTGGAAATCTACAACCAGACTTACAACATCCGCTCGGACGGCGACAACGACTACGTCGTCGGCCTCGCCGAGTTCGTCGACCGGCGGATGCGCGAAATCTCTTCGGGCACGCTCACCGTCGATTCGCTCAAGGTCGCCATCCTCGCCGCGCTCCACATCGCCGACGAGCTGCACCGCCTCAAGCGCCTGCACGAACAGGCCGACCAGCAGCTCGCCACCCGCAGCGCCGAGTGCGCCGAGATGCTCGACCGCGTCCTCAAGGTGCGCGCCCCGTCCGAACAGCCCAGCACCATCACGCTCACCTGAAAGCCCCGGCCGCTTCACCACCGCAAGCCGATTCGGGGCCGCAATCCGACAGCCGAAAATTTTTTGGGGGCGTGTTCTGACAGCGGCCGCGCGGCTGTGTTAATATCTCTTCAGGCTGAAGGAATCAGTTCTGCGGGGTTCGTCACCGATTCTTCGATGATTGAGCCTATGCCGTAAATTAGGGAGACCGATGCCGTCGCCAGTGCGGCCCCTCATGAGGGGATCGCCAGAGGCGGCGGCTCCTTTACAAAGGTCGCCCACCTGTTAGCGCAGGGTTCAATTACGGCTTCGGAGCGGCCGCCGCGGTTCTCCTTCGGCCTTCGTAAATCGTGAATCGTAAATCGTAAGTCGTGACGGTTCGCCGCTTCACGGTTCGCGGTGTGCGATTCACGATTTTCGTTTTTCCGGAGACTCCCGATGCGGGTTTTGATGTTGGGCGACGTGGTGGCGCGGCCCGGCCGGGTGGCCGTGCTGGAGCGCATACAGGACTTGCGCGAGCAGCACGGCGTAGACCTCGCCGTGATGAACGCCGAGAACGTCTCGGGCGGCCACTCCATCTCGCCCCACAACGCCGAGCAGTTGTTCGCCGCCGGCATCGACGTGATGACCTCCGGCAACCACATCTTCGACAAGCGCGAGGTCGTCCCCTACATCGAGCGCGAGGCGCGGCTGCTGCGGCCCGCCAACTACCCCGACGCCGCGCCCGGTCGCGGCCTCTGGGTCGGCGAGGTGAAAGGGGCGAGCGTCGCCGTCCTCAACCTCATGGGCCGCGTCTTCATGCCGCCGACGCACGACAACCCCTTCGCGAAGGCCGACGAACTTCTCTCGCGGCTCGACGGCGTGGGCGTCCGGCTCGTGGACATCCACGCCGAGGCCACGTCGGAGAAGATCGGGATGGCCCGCTACCTCGACGGACGGGTCTCGGCCGTGGTCGGCACGCACACGCACGTGCAGACGGCCGACGAGCGGGTGCTGCCCGGCGGCACGGCCTTCATCACCGACATCGGCATGACCGGCAGCCACTCGGGCTGCATCGGCATGGAGACCGAGGACGTGCTCGCGCGCTTCACCTCGCCGCTGCCGCGCCGCGCCGAACACTCCAAAGGCGACGTGCTGATCCACGCCGTCCTCATCGACATCGACCCCGACACCGGCCGCGCCCGCGAAATCTCGCGCCTCTCGCTCCCGCACGAGTCGTAAAAGCCGCGAAGCGTGAGGACGCGTCGAGCGCCGCCGCGGCTTGAATTACTCGGGCCGCGGCGGCGCTCGACGTTTTCCACGATTCACGATTGGCGGCCGGCGGCTTTTCTATTCCGGCGGAATGTCTTCGGGGACGCGCTCGCCGTGGGCCGTGGCGAGGGGCGGGGCGCTGAGGGCGGCGCGGTAGCTGTCGGGCAGCGAGATGACGCGGCCCGCCGGGTCTGTGACGACGTGGCCGGTCTCGCCCTCGGCGATGATGACGCCGTCGGAGACGCGGATGATCTCGTAGCCGAAGCGGACGGAGCGGCGGCGCAACTCGGCGATGTGCGTGCGCACGATCAGCTCGTCGTCATAGCGGGCCGGGGCCTTGTAGCGGCAGTAAGATTCGGCGACGACGAGGTAGGCGCGGTCGCTCTCCTCCATGTCGCGGTAGGCGAAGCCGCGCGCGCGGCAGAACTCGGTGCGGCCGATCTCGAACCAGACGAGGTAGTTCGCGTGGTACACTATGCCCATCCGGTCGGTCTCGGCGTAGCGGACGCGGATCGTGACCTCGTGCCGGTCGTCGAAGAGGGCATCGGCCTCGGCGGGTTCCATCATCTGAAGGGCGTGGCCTCCTTGCCCGCCGCGGCGGGCCTCGGACAAGTAAAGGGTTCGGAAAGCCGTTCGGTTTGAGCGGACTATAAAAGCGAAGGGTTCGGCATGTCAAAGAGAAACGGGCGGCGTGCGGCCGCGCTGGTGTCAGTCGCGTGCGTCGTCGCGGCCCTCGCGGCCCCCCTCGCCGGGGCCGAAGCGCCGCAGCAGTCGCGGCCGGCCATCGTCAACCCGAAGACGGCGGCCGTGCGCGAGGCGACGGCCGAGGTGCTGGTGGAGACGAGCGCCATCCGGAAGCTCCCCGTGCTCCGGCAGGTGCGCAGCGGCGCGCAGACGCGGGCCGAGATCGAGCAGATGCTCGTCCGCAACCTCACCCAAAGCTCCTCGCCCGAGGAGCTGCGCGCCACCGAGCTGACCTTGAAGAAGCTCGGCCTCCTGCCCGGCGACTTCCGGCTCCGCGCCTTCCTCGTCAAGCTGCTGGCCGAGCAGGTCGCGGGCTACTACGACCCGAAGGCCAGAGAGTTCTTCCTCGCCGACTGGATCGACCTCGACGCGCAGAAGCCGGTGATGGCCCACGAGCTGACGCACGCCCTACAGGATCAGCACTTCAACCTCCGCCGCTTCGAGAACTGGCCGAAGCACGACTCGGACGCCGAGGCCGCCGCCCACGCGCTCGTCGAGGGCGACGCGATGCTGGTGATGATGCAGTACGTGATGCGTAACCCGGCCCGCCAGCTCGCCATGCTCAAGTCGCTGGTGATGGGCGGGGGCGGCTCGACCGAGGTCTACGACAAGGCCCCGCGCGTGCTGCGCGAGACCATCGTCTTCCCCTACACGCAGGGGGCGAGCTGGGCCGGTCAGGTCTACCGCCGCGGCGGGTGGGAGCTGGTTTCGGCCTCCTACGCGAAGCTCCCGCAGTCCACCGAACAAATCCTCCACCCGGAAAAATACTTCGCGGGCGAGGCCCCGCAGAAGGTGCAGGTGCGCGACATCTCGGCCGCGCTCGGCCGGGGCTGGAGGATGGCCGATCAGGACGTGAACGGCGAGTGGGCCTTCTACCTCATCCTCGACGAGTTCCTGCAAGACAAGGCCCACTCGCAGCGCGCCGCGGCCGGCTGGGGCGGCGACCGCTACGCCCTCTTCACGGGCCGCCGGCCGGGGGAGACGGTCGTCGCGCTCAAGACCGTCTGGGACACCCCCGAGGACGCCCGCGAGTTCTTCGACGCCTACGCCCGCCGCACCACCAAGCGCTACGGCACCGACCCCTCCGCGCCCGAATCGGCCGGCCGCCTCGGCTGGGCCACGCCCGAGGGCGGCGTCAACCTCGAACTCTCCGGCCGCTCCGTCGTCGTCCTCGAAGGCGTGCCCGCAGGCGCGAAGCCCGGCGCTTTGACGAAGTTGCTCTGAGACTATCGCCGCCCCCTCGGGTCTCGGCTGTGAGGTCGACGCGCGCGCCACGCCCGCCGCGCAAACTCGACGAGCGCCCCGACCAAACTGCGGCGGCCGGCCGCCGCGGCCGCGAATCTGTTCTCGCGCACACCCGCCCCCGCCGGCCCCTTCTTTGTTGCCCGCCCGCGCCTGTGTTATGTTCAGGCACAATCAAGCTCTGAGATTTTCAAAAGGCAGGGGCCGCGGCCGCGCGCGGGTAGCGCAGCCGGGGCGACGTGGGAGATGAGTTCTGAAGCACCTCCGGCCGCCGTGGAGCGGGGCGGGCGTCTGCGCGCGCTGACGGCGGAGCTGCGCGAGCTGGAGGCGCGCCTGCGCGAGGGCGGCGGGCGCGAGAAGGCCGAGAAGCAGCACCAGCAGGGCAAACTCACCGCGCGCGAGCGCATCGAGCTGCTCTTAGACCCCGGCAGCTACTCGCAGGAGATCGGCCTGCTCGTCGCCTACGACCAGTACGACGGCGCGGCCCCGGCGGCGGGCGTCGTGACGACCGTGGGGCGGGTCGGCGGGCGCGAGTGCGTGGTCGTCGCCAACGACGCGACCGTCAAGGCCGGCTCGTGGTGGCCCGAGACGATCCGGAAAATCCTGCGCGCGCAGGAGATCGCCATGCGCTCGCGCGTGCCGATCATCTATCTGGTGGATTCGGCCGGCGTGAACCTCCCCTATCAGGGCGGCGTCTTCCCGGGTCAGTACGGCGCGGCGCGCATCTTCTATTACAACTCGATCATGCGGCGCTACCTGCGCGTGCCGCAGGTCGCGGCCGTGATGGGGCCGTGCGTCGCGGGCGGGGCCTACCTGCCGGCCCTCTCCGACATCATCGTGATGGTCGAGGGCACTTCGTTCATGGGCCTCGGCGGCGCGAACCTCGTCAAAGGCGCGACGGGGCAGACGATTGATAACGAGACTCTGGGCGGCGCGCGCACGCACAACGAAATCTCCGGCGTCGCGCACTACCGGGTCGCCGACGACCGCGCCTGCCTCGACAAAATCCGCGAGGTCATCGCGGAGCTGCCCGCGCCCGAGCGCGCGCCCGTCTCCGTCGCGGAGGCCCGCCCGGCGGCCCGCCCGCTCGCAGACCTCTACCAACTCGTCCCCGAAGACCACCGCCACCCTTACGACGCGCGCGAGGTGCTGAGCTGCATCCTCGACGAAGGCCGCCTCGACGAGTTTCAGGCCGACTTCGCGCGCGAGGTCTTGACGGGCCACGCGCGCGTCGCCGGCATACAGGTCGGCGTCATCGCCAACAGCCGCGGGCTGGTGCGCGAGCCGGGCAAGCCCCCGAAGTTCGGCGGCATCATCTACAAGGACTCGGCCGAGAAGGTCGCCTACTTCATAGACGTGTGCAGCCGCCACCGCACGCCGCTCCTCTTCCTGCAAGACGTGTCCGGCTTCATGGTCGGGGCCGAGGCCGAGCACAGCGGCATCATCCGCGCCGGCGCGCGCTTCGTCGAGGCGATGGCGACCGCCGTCGTCCCCAAGATCGTGCTCACGCTCAACCACGCCTCGGGCGCGGGATACTACGCGATGGCCGGGCAGGGCTTCGACCCCGACTTCATCTTCAGTTGGCCCACGGGCCGGATGGGCGTGATGGAGGGCGACTCGGCCGTGCAGGCCATCTACGGCACGCAGCTCGACAGGCTGAAGCGGGCCGGCGAGGAGCCGGACGAGCGCCTGCGGCGCGAGATGGAGCGCGTGCGCGAGGACTACGACCAGCAGCTCGACGCGAAGTACGCGGCCGCGCGCGGCTACGTGGACGCCTGCGTCGCCCCCGAGGAGACGCGCGACGCGCTGGAGCTGGCCCTGCGCGTGAGCCTCAACTACGCGGGGCCGCACCTCGGGCAGTTCGTCCTCCCCCCGTCGCCGGCCTGAGCGGGCGGTAGAATTTGCGTGCAACGAACCCCGCGTTGTGCGACACTAGGCGGCACCGCAAGCCTTCTCAGATGTTCCCCTTCCGCCGCCCCGGACGGCCCGCGGCGGAGGCCCTCTCCGAGGTTGTCAAGCACTTCGCTGGCGCGCGACGCCGCAGCCGCGGCCGCGCCGAGTCCGTAACAGGAGGAGAAACATCCGTGAGCAACAACATCAGAATCAGGTTCCTCGTCGTCCTTCCGGCCCTCTTCTTTCTCGCCTTCGCCGTCGTCTCGACAGACCTCGGCGCGCTCGCGCAGAACGCGAACAGCAGCGAGACCACGGGAGACGCGACGCAGAACGATAACGCGAACGCGAACGCCGGGGAGGCCGCGCCGCAGCCGGCGC
>DATMVI010000688.1:0-4105 GCA_035563275.1 Pyrinomonadaceae bacterium | reverse complement strand
CTGACCGCCGAAGGAGAGACGGCGGGACGGGGCGACGGGGCGACGGGCTGGCCGGCGGGCGTTTGCACTCCGCGCCTCCCCGCCTCCGCTTCCCCCCTTCTGGCCGGGCGCTTGCTCGGGACGGCGCGCGTCTCGAAGGCGACGCGCTTGATGTCCATGAGGTGCCACGGCGAGATGTTGTCGGAGGTGACGTTGCCGCCCCACGAGCCGCAGCCCAGAGTCATCGAAGGCGGGAGCGCCGTCGAGAAGCCGATGGCCCCGTGCGTGGTCGGCGTGTTGACGACGACGCGCGAGGCCGGCATCTCCATGCCGAAGGCGCGGGCCGCGTCGCGCGAGCGCGTGTGGATGCCGGCGGTGTGGCCCATCCCGCCGTAGCTCAAGACCTCGAAGCAGCGGGCCGCGCCGCGCTCCAGCCCGTCCTCGACGTAGAAGGCGAGGATCGGCGAGAGTTTCTCCATCGAGAGCGGGTGTTCGCGGCCGACGCCGCCGACCTCCGCGACCATGCAGCGCGTGCCCGGCGGCAACTGGATGCCGGCCATCTTGGCGATGACCTCGGCCGAGCGGCCGACGACGGCCGGGTTCAGAGTGCGCTGGCCGGTCGCGACGACCTTCGCGAGTTGGTCGGCCTCGGAGGCGGAAAGGAAATGCGCGCCCTGCGCTTCGAGTTCCTGACGGACGGCGGCGGCGACCGGCGCGTCGGCGACGACGGCCTGCTCCGAGGCGCAGATCGTGCCGTTGTCGAAACACTTGCCCGTGAGGATGTTCTGCACGGCGAGCGGCACGTCGGCGGTTCTTTCGACGAAGACGGGGACGTTGCCGGGGCCGACGCCGAAGGCGGGCTTGCCCGACGAGTAAGCCGCGCGCACGAGGCCGATGCCGCCGGTGGCGAGGACGACGGCCGTCAGCTTGTGCTTCATCAGCGCCTCGGTGCCCTCGATGGTCGCGTTCGCCATGCAGCCGACGGCGTCGGCCGGCAGGCCCTCTTTGACGCCGGCCTCGCGCATGACGCGCGCCGTCTCGTTGATGCACTTGGCGGCCGAAGGGTGCGGCGAGAGCACGACGGCGTTGCGCGACTTGATGGCGATGAGGATTTTGAAGATGGCGGTCGAGGTCGGGTTGGTCGAGGGGATGATGCCGGCGACGACGCCGCGGGGCGAGGCGATCTCCATCACGTCCTGCGTCTCGTTGATGACGCCGACCGTGCGCAGGGATTTGAAGAACTCCCACACGTCCTCGGCCGCGAAGCGGTTCTTCTCGCGCTTGTCGTCGGGGACGCCGTAGCCGGTCTCCTCGACGGCCATCTGGCCGAGGCGCGCGGCCTCCCTCAGCGCCGCCCGCGCCATCGCCTCGCACGCGCGGTCGATCCTGCCCTGATCGAACCGCGCCAACTGCACCTGCGCCCGGTGCGCGGCCTCGACGAGGTCGCGCGCCTGCTGCACCGACTGAAGGTCTTTGTCTGACGCCATCACGCCCCCCGGTCGGATTTTTGATTTCTGATTTCTGCCTCGCGACCGGGAGGCCGAACCGGCCCCCCCGCCCCCCGATCAAAAATCAAAGATCGCAAATCAAAAATCACTTGCTTCTTTCCCTGTTGTTCTCCTTCGCGCCGGCCGGCAGCGACCGCCCCTGATCGCCCTCGCCGAGTTGGCCGGCCGAGCCTCCGCCGCCGACGGCGCGCTCGTCGGGGCTGTAGCCGGTGCGGCCGTTGCGCGGCAGCACGCGCTCGACCTCGGTGTGGGGGCGCGGGATGACGTGGACGCTGACGAGTTCGCCGACGCGGCGGGCCGCGGCCGCGCCCGCGTCGGTCGCCGCCTTGACGGCGCCCACGTCGCCGCGCACGAAGATCGTGACGTAGCCGGCCCCGATGTACTCTTTGCCGATGAGCGTGACGTTGGCCGCCTTGACCATTGCGTCGGCGGCCTCGACCGCGCCGACGAAGCCCTTGGTTTCGACCATTCCGAGCGCTTCGAGAGGCATCTTTGAAAGTCCTCGCTTTTCTGGTGGTAGAAGTTAAAAACTGATCCGATACGTCCGGGTATGGAGTCACCGTAGCACCGCCCGCGGCAAAGTTCAAGAGACGCGCAGACGCCCGCGCGGGCAAAGTTTGACACTGCTTGCGCCGCCACATTATATTGGGCCTTCGGGCGCGACGGACACAGGGTGCAGCGTCGACAAGGGGCCGCCAACCACACCTCCGGCCGGGCTCCCGGCCGCGACCGAAGACCGGGCGTCACGTGAATTCAAAGACCTCTGACCAGACTCCCGACGGCGGGGCCGGCGAAGGCTCTCTGGGCCAGCAGTTGCGCCGGGCGCGCGAGGCGCGCGGCGTCACCCTGCGCGAAATCTCCGAGCAGACGCGCATCACCATGCGCCACCTCGAAGCCATCGAGGCCGACGACTACAAGCACCTGCCCGGCGGCATCTTCAACAAGTCCTTCGTCAAAGCCTACGCGCGCCACATCAGGTTCGACGAGCGCCTCGCGCTCGACCTCTACGAGCGCACGGCCCGCGAGCACGGCGACGCCGACGAGGTGCTGACCTCGCCGCAGCGCTCGCGCATCTACATGGGCGAGCAGGCGCGCTCGCCGCTGGTGACGGCCGGGCTGTCGGCCATCATCGTCGGCGTCCTCATCCTCGTCGTCTACGCCGGGCTGCACTACTACCGCCGCACCGAGGGCGAGCCGGCCGCGACCCCGACCCCGACGCCCGCGGCGCAGGGGCAGGCGGCGGCCGCCGCCACCCCGACGCCGCCCCCGGCCGAGGGCTTCAAGGTGGTGGTGCGCGCGCGCGACCGCTCCTTCTGGCTGACCTCGTGGCAGGACGCGGAGAAGAAGCGCGGCCGCTTCCTCACGCCGGAGAGGCCGGAGGAGTTCGCGCCCGAAGGAGCCTTGAACCTCTTCTTCGACCGCGCCTCGGCCGACGCCCTCGAAGTCTCCGTCAACGGGCAGGCGCTCCGGACGCCGGCCGACGGCGAGGCCAAAGAGATCACGTGGACGCTCACGAGGGACAACTACCGGCAGTTTTTACCGTAGACGCGTGGTTCAGGGTTCAAAGTTCAAGGTTCGCCCGCGCGGGACGACTCTGAGCTCTGGGCCTCTACTTTTTATAGTCGAACCCCGAACCCCGAACTTCGGACTGGAGTTTTAAGATGCTCACGCCTGACCTGCAAGAGGGACTGACCTTCGACGACGTGCTGCTCGTGCCGGCGCGCTCCGACGTGCTGCCGGCCGAGACCGACACCTCGACGCGGTTCACGCGCACCATCTCCCTGCGCATCCCGCTCTGCTCGGCCGCGATGGACACCGTCACCGAGAGCCGCCTCGCCATCGCCATCGCGCAGCAGGGCGGCATCGGCGTCATCCACAAGAACTTCCCCATCGAGCGGCAGGCCGAGGAGGTCGACCGCGTGAAGCGCTCCGAGTCGGGCATGATCGTCGACCCGGTGACGATCCGCCCCGACCGCCCCGTCCGCGAGGCGCTCGCCGTCATGGAGCGCTACAAGATTTCGGGCGTCCCCGTCGTGGACGAGGGCGGCCACCTCGTCGGCATCATCACCAACCGCGACCTCCGCTTCGAGACGCGCTTCGACATCTCGGTCTCCGAGGTGATGACGCCGCAGCCGCTCGTCACCGTCCCCGTCGGCACCACGCTCGAAGAGGCGAAGGGCGTGCTGCAAAAGCACCGCATCGAAAAGCTCCTCGTCGTGGACGGCGACAAGCACCTCAAGGGGCTCATCACGGTCAAGGACATCCAGAAGGCCATCCGCTACCCGCACGCGGCCAAAGACGACCTCGGCCGTTTAAGGGTCGCGGCGGCCGTCGGCGCGACCGGCGACTTCGCGGAGCGCGCGGCCGAGCTGGTGCGCGCGCGCGCCGACTGCCTCGTCGTGGACACCGCGCACGGCCACTCGACGCGCGTCATCGAGGCCGTGCGCGAACTCAAGCGCCGCCACCCGGAGATGCAGGTCGTCGCCGGCAACGTGGCCACGGGCGAGGGCACGCGCGAGCTCATCAGCGCGGGCGTGGACGCCGTCAAGTGCGGCATCGGCCCCGGCTCGATCTGCACCACGCGCGTCGTGACGGGCGCGGGCGTGCCGCAGATGACT
>DATMVI010000687.1:0-7684 GCA_035563275.1 Pyrinomonadaceae bacterium | reverse complement strand
CGGCTCGTCGCCCCGCACCCCGACGCGTAGCACCAGCGTGTTGACGAAGCAGCCGACGAGGCCCTCGATCTCGGCCCGCGTGCGCCCCGCCACGGGCGTCCCGACGAGGATGTCGGTCTGGTTCGTGTACCGGTAGAGCAGCGCGTCGAAGGCCGCCAGCAAGACCATGAAGAGCGTCGCCCCCTCGCCGCGGGCCAGAGTCCGCAGGCGGCCGCTGACTTCGGGGCCTAAAGAGAAGGTGACGCGCGAGCCGCGGTAGCTCTGGACGGCGGGGCGCGGCCGGTCGGTCGGAAGCTCTAGGACGGGCGGCGCGCCCGACAGCCGCCCGCGCCAGTAGGCGAGCTGCTCGCCGAGGAGTTCGTCCGTCAGGTAGCGCCGCTGCCACGCGGCGTAGTCGGCGTACTGAATCTCAAACTCGGGCAGGGGCGACGGCTCGCCCCGCGAGAAGGACGAGTAGAGCGTGGAGAGTTCGCCGACGAGGATCGAGATTGACCACCCGTCCGAGACGATGTGGTGCATCGTCACGAGCAGGACGTGCTCGTCAACGGAGAGCTTGAGGAGAGAGACGCGCCAGAGCGGCCCGGCCGCGAGGTCGAAGGGGCGCTGCGCCTCCTCGGCCGCGAGGCGGCGGGCCACTTGCTCGCGCTCCTCGACGGGCAACTGCGAGAGGTCGGCCGCGTCGAGCGTGACGGGCGCGGGCGGGCTGATGACCTGCACCGGGCGGCCTCCCTTCGACGGGAAGCTTGTCCGCAACGTCTCGTGGCGGCGCACGACCTCGCCGAGCGCGCCTTCGAGCGCCGCGATGTCGAGACGCCCGGTGAGCCGCACGGCCGAGGGGATGTTGTAGGCCGCGTTGCCGGGTTCGAGCTGGCCGAGGAACCAGAGTCGCTGCTGCGCGAACGAGAGCGGGCCGTCGCGCGGCGCGCGCTCAATCGGCGGCAGCGCGGGCGCCGCACCCGCGCGCAACTGCCTCTCGGCGGCCACGGCCACCCCGGCCACGGTCGGTGTCTCGAACAACTGCCGCAAAGGCAGCTCGACGCCCAGCGCCGAGCGCAGGCGCGAGAGCAGACGCGTGGCGAGCAGGGAGTGGCCGCCCAGCTCGAAGAAGTTGTCGGCCGCCCCGACCCGTTCGAGGCCGAGGACTTCGGCCCAGACGCCGGCCACCAGCTCCTCGGTCGGCGTCCGCGGCTCGACGTAGTCGGCTTCGAGCGCGGCCCGCTCGCCGCTCGGCTCGGGCAGGGCCTTGCGGTCGACCTTCCCGTTGGGGGTCAGCGGCAGCCTCTCCATCAGCACGAAGGCCGAGGGTAGCATGTAGGCCGGCAGACGGTTCCCCAGATGCTCGCGCAACTGCGTCGCCTCGACCGTCGCGCCCTCCTCCGCGACGAGGTAGGCCACGAGCCGCCTCACGCCGCCCGCGCCCTCGCGCGCCTCCACCACGCATTCCCTGACGCCGGGGTGCGCCGCGAGCGCCGCCTCGACCTCGCCCAGCTCGACGCGGAAGCCGCGCACCTTCACCTGCCCGTCGCGCCTGCCGAAGAATTCGATGGTGCCGTCAGGCAAATAGCGCACGAGGTCGCCGGTGCGGTAGAGGCGCGAGCCCGCCTCG
Organism: Pyrinomonadaceae bacterium; assembly: GCA_035563275.1. Lineage (GTDB taxonomy): Bacteria > Acidobacteriota > Blastocatellia > Pyrinomonadales > Pyrinomonadaceae > QHXN01. Next base: position 6,078 of record DATMVI010000687.1, on the reverse strand, counting down.
CCCGAGAACGGGTCGGGGACGAAGCGCTCGGCCGTCAGGGCGGGGCGGCCGAGGTAGCCGCGCGCGAGGCCGTCGCCAGCCACGTAGAGTTCGCCCATGACGCCGACGGGGGCGGGGCGCAGCCTCGGCCCGAGGACGTAGGCCCGCGTGTTGCCGATGGGCCTCCCGATCGGCACGGTGTTGGTGAGCCGCGTCTCCGCCGTCATGGGGTGGCAGCAGGCGAAGGTGGTGCTCTCGGTCGGCCCGTAGCCGTTGACGAGTCGCCGGCCCGGCGAGAGCGTCTGAAGATATTTGTTGACGTGGCGGACGGACAGGGCGTCGCCGCCGACGAGGAATTGGCTCACGCCCCCCAAGTCGTCGAGCCGCTCGTCCACCATCTGGTTAAAGAGCCCCGTCACGAGCAAGACCGTCGTGACGCCGGACTCGCGGATGAGCCGCCCCAGCTCTTCGAGCGAAGGGGTGTAGGGGGGCGTCATGACGAGGCGTCCGCCGTTGAGCAGGCAGCCCCAGACCTCGAAGGTCGAGGCGTCGAAGGAGACGGGCGCGAACTGGAGGAAGACCTGAGTCGCGTCAAGCTCCGCGTAGTCGCCCCCTTTCACCAGCCTGACGACGTTGCGGTGCGTGACGGCCACGCCCTTCGGCCGACCCGTCGAGCCCGAGGTGTACATCACGTAGGCGAGGTGGTCGCCCGCCGGCTCGCCGGGCAGGTCGCTCTCGTCCCTCCGGGCCACAGCCTCGCGCTCGTCTTCGAGGCTCAGGACGCGTGCGGCCGACGGCGGCAGCGAGGCCGAGAGGGAGCGCTGGGTGAGGACGACTCGCGGGGCGGCGTCTTCGAGCATGAAGGCGAGGCGCTCGCGCGGGTACGCGGCTTCGAGCGGGAGGTAAGCGCCGCCGGCCTTGAGCACGCCGAGCAGCGCGACGACGAGGTCGGCCGACCGCTCCAGCATGACGCCGACCAGCGACTCCGGCCCGACGCCGTGCGCGCGGAGGTGGCGCGCCAGCCGGTTCGCGCGCCGGTTCAGCTCGCCGTAGCTCGTCCGCCCGCCGCCGCAGTCGAGGGCGACGGCCTCGGGCGTCGCCGCGGCCTGCCGCTCGAAGAGCCGGTGGACGGGCAGGTCTCGCGGGTAGGGGCGCGCGGTCTGGTTCCACTCGACGAGCGCGCGGCGGCGCTCGCCCTCGCCGAGCAGGTCGTAGTCCGAGACGGGGAGCGCCGGTTGCTCGACGACCTCGGCCAGCAGGCGCTCGTACCGCTCCAGAAACGTCTCGACGGTGGCGTCCTCGAAGAGGTCGGTGTCGTATTCGAGCAGGACGGTGATGTCCTCGGAGACTTCGCCCCCGCCCATCCCGACGCGCTGCTCCGAGTGGGGGATGACGACCATGTTGAGGTCGAACTTCGCGGAGTGGTTGTGCGCGGCGAGCACTTCGAGTTCGACCCCCGGCAGCGCCAGCTCCGGGATCGGCGTGTCGAGGAAGCTGAACATCACTTGGAAGAGCGGCGTGTAGCTGAGGCTGCGCTGGGGCTTCAGCTCCTCGACCAGCTTGTCGAGCGGCACGTCCTGATACTCGTAAGCCTCAAGGCAGACGCGGCGCACGCGCGCGAGCAGCTCCGCGAAGGTCGGGTCGCCCGACACGTCCGTGCGCAGCACCACCGTGTTGATGATCATGCCGATGAGGCCCTCGGCCTCGCGCAGCCGGCGGTTGGCTATCCCCGAGCCGACGCAGATGTCCGCCTGCCCGCTGTAGCGCGAGAGCAGCAGCTTGAAGGCCGCCAGCATCGTCATAAAAAGCGTCGCGCCCTGACGCCGGCTCAGCTCCCTGAGCGAGCGGGCCAGCGCCCCCGTGAGCACGAGCTCGCGCTCGGCCCCGCGGACGGCGCGGACGGCCGGGCGCGGGCGGTCGGTCGGCAGTTCGAGCAACTCGGGCGCGCCGGCCAGTTGCGCGCGCCAGTAGGCGAGCTGGCTTTCGAGCGCCTCCGAGCGCAGCCAGCGCCGCTGCCACCACGCGAAGTCGGCGTACTGCACGGGCAGCTCCGGCAGCGGCGAAGCCTCGCCCCGGCCGAAGGCCTCGTAAATCTCTAAGAACTCGCGCACCAGCACGCCCTGCGTCCAGCCGTCGTGAATCAGGTGGTGCTCGACCAGAATCAGCACGTGCTCCTGCTCGCCGAGGCGCATCAGCGACAGGCGCAGCAGCGGCCCGCGTTCGAGGTCGAACAGGCGGCGGCCCTCCTCGTCGATCCTCCGGCGCACCTCCGCCTCGCGCTCCGCCTCGGGCAGCCCGCGCAGGTCGGTGACCGGGATGCGGAAGGGCTCGGGCGGGTGGACGCGCTGGACGGGCACGCCGCCGACGGAAGGGAAGGTCGTGCGCAGGATTTCGTGGCGGCGGATGACCTCGGTGAAAGTCTTTTCGAGCAGGCCGGCGTCGAGCGGCCCGCGGAAGCGCAGCGCGCGCGGCACGTAGTAGGAAACGTCGTTCGGGTCGAGCTGGCAGAGGAACCAGAGCCGCTCCTGCGAGAACGAGAGCGGGATGTCTTCGTCCCTCGGCGCGGGCACGAGCGGCGGCAGCTCGGCGACGCCTTCGACCTTGCGCGCCGACTCGACGTGCTCGGCCAGCTGCGCGACCGTCGGCGACTCGAAGATGGTGTGCAGCGGCAGCTCGGCGTGGAACGTCTCGCGCAGCCGCGCGACGATGCGCGTGGCGAGCAGCGAGTGGCAGCCGAGGTCGAAGAGGTCGTCGCGCGCGCCGACGCGCGTCAGCCCCAGCACCTCGCCGCAGACGCCCGCGATGACCTCTTCGACCGGCGTCCGCGGCTCGACGAAAGCCTCCTCCAGCTCCGGCCGGCTCTGGTCGGGCGCGGGCAGGGCCTTGCGGTCGACCTTGCCGCTCGGCGTCAGCGGCAGGGACTCCAAAGTCATAAAGGCGGAGGGCACCATGTAGTCGGGCAGCTTCCCTTTCAGGAAGCCGCGCAGCTCGCCGACCGTGGGCGACTCGCCGGGGCGGCCGACGACGTAGGCGACGAGCCGGCGCGCGCCCGCCGCCGTCTCGCGCGCCGCCACGACGGCCTCGCGCACGGACGGGTGCGACGACAGCGCCGCCTCGATCTCGCCCAGCTCGATGCGGTAGCCCCTGACCTTCACCTGATGGTCGAGCCGGCCGAGGAACTCGATCTCGCCGCCCGGCAGGTAACGCACGAGGTCGCCCGTGCGGTAGAGGCGCGCGCCCGGCTCCGACGCGAACGGGTGGGGCACGAAGCGCTCGGCCGTCAGCCCCGCGCGGTTGAGGTAGCCCGAGGCGAGGCCGACGCCGCCGACGTGGAGTTCGCCCGCCACGCCGACGGGCGCGGGCTGCCCCGCGCGGTCGAGCACGTACAGCTCGTTGTTGGCCGTCACGCGCCCGATGGGGATGGTCGCGGCCGCCACGTCGCGGCGCTCGCGCCGGGTGCCGAGTCTGAAGATCGAGCAGTTGACCGTGGCCTCGGTCGGGCCGTAGCCGTTGTAGACGACGCAGCCGGGGCCGACCGCCTCGAAGATGTAATCGGCGGTGGCCGGCGTGAGGGGCTCGCCGCCGAGGTGGAGGATTTCGAGCGCGCCGAGGTCGGCCCCGAGCGCGATCAGCTCGCGCACGTACGAAGGCGTGGTGTGAATCGTGTTGATGCCTTCCTCGCCGACGCGGGCCGCGCCGCCCGCCAGCCCCCGCGCGCCGCCTTCGCCGGTGAAGTGGAGCGTCCCGCCGCAGACGACGGTGGTGAGGATTTCGAAGACGCCGAAGTCGAAACAGTAGGAGAGGTTTTGCAACGCCTTCGTCCGCTCGCCGAGGCCGAAGTATTCGACGCCCCAGCGCAGCATCGGGACGAGGTTGCGGTGCGTGATGGGGACGCCCTTCGGCCGGCCCGTCGAGCCCGAGGTGTAGATGACGTAGGCCAACCCGTCGAGGTCGGCCGCGCCGCCCGGCCCGGCCGCGGCCCCGCGGCCCGACCACCCGCGGCCGTCGTGGACGCGGACGGCGTCGCCGCCGGCGTCGCCCTCGTCTTCGCCCCCCGCCCCGTCGAGACAGACGACGTGCCGGAGCGACGGGTTGAGGCGCGCGACCTCGCGCGCGCGGGCGAGGTGGCGGCGCTCGGTGACGAGGACTTCGAGGCGGCAGTCGGTGACGACGAAGCTGATGCGCTCGACCGGGTAGGCCGGGTCGAGCGGGACGAAGCCGGCGCCCGACTTGAGAATCCCCAGCAGGCCGACCAGCAGGTTGTGACCCGGGTCGGTCATGACCCCGATCAGTTGGTGAGTGCCGTCGCTCATGTTTGCGTGCCCCCTCGGGTTACAGCGCTGACAGGGAGCCCTCGGGTTCGAGTGTGAGGTCGGCGGCGCGCGCGGGCGCGGCCGAAAGCCGGGGCATGACTTCCGACGCGGGCTGGGGTCTGTGGGTCGCGAGTGGGCGCGAGATGCTTTCGAGGCTGAGGCCCTGTTTGAGCGCGAGGATGACGCCGGCCGCCTCGGCGTAGTTGCGAACCTCGACGACCTCTTCGGCCCCGAGCCGCGACTTCGTCACGTCGTAGATGGTGCGGTTCTGCTCGACGGCGATGACGGGGATGCGGTGCCGCAGGGCGTAGATGACGGGCACGCCCCCGAGGCAGCCGGCCGGCGCGACGACAGCCATGACGTTGCGCCAGCCGAGCACGTCGGCCACGCCGGCCGCGGCGCCCGGGTCGAGCTGCGGCGCGCGCCGCAGCCCGACGAGGACGCAGGCCAGCCCGCTCGCCGAGGCGTGCTCGCCGGCCCCGCGCGCGTCCACGACGTTGTGCCGCAGGTCGAGGTCTTCGAGGTTGAGGATCGGGGCGTGCGCCGAGGGGAGGCGGAAGCGCGTCGTCGTCAGGTAGGAGATGACCGCCTCGACGCCGCCGACCGGGTTCGGGTACTCGCCGTCGAAGTGCTTGACGTAGGAGTCGAGCGGCAGCTCGCGGATGCGGCTCGTGATGGCGACGGCGTTGACGCCGTTGCGGATCAGCTTCTCGCAGGCCTCGAAGAGCACGCGCGGGTTGTCCACCGTCCCGACGAACGCGCCCGACTGGTTCTCGACGCAGCGCCCGCCGATGGGCCCCTCCGTCACCACGATGTCGGTGAGGTTGACGCCGTGGACGGCGCGGACGGCGTTGACGACGTTGTAGACGATGTCGAGCGTCGGCGCGTCCGCCTGCTCGATGACGAGGCCGACGCGGTTGCGGTGCGGGAGGTGGAGGTCGGCCGCCCCGCGCGCGAAGAGGTCGAGGCTGCACCCGTCGGTGTAGACGATGTTCGGGCTGTTGAGGCCGACGAAGTTCGAGGCGTTGACCGAGTTGGGGTTCGTGATGAGGTAGTCGGCGGTCGCGGCGAGGAGGTTGGTGACCGGGGCGGCGTCGCCCGCGTAGCCGCCGAGGTGGCAGCCGACGCCGGTCGGGATGATGCTGACCACGGCGCTGCGGCCGGGGCGGAGTTGCCCGCCGGCGGGCGGGGCCGCGCCGCCCACCGCCTCGGCGCAGGTGGTCGCCTCGCAGACGATCTCGTCGCGCGTGACCTCGCAGACGTACCAGCGGAGCACGGGCCTGCCCGCCGCCGCGGCCACCGCCTCGGGCAGCGCGTCCAGACCCGCCAGCCCCGACCTGCTGATCCGGTATTGCCTGTTGTCAATCATTTGCGTAGCTCCGTAAGTAGGTGTGCCAGCGCGTCGGCGCGCTCGTTCAACTCGCGGAAGGTCACCGGCCCGCCGGGGCCGACCGAGGCCGCCTTGTCCGGCGTGCGCGCGGCCTGCTCCTCGAACAGGGCGTGGACGCTGACCTCGCGCGAGTAATCCGCGTGCGTGCGGCTCCATTCGGATAACAACCGGCCGCGCTCGGCCTCCGGCAGCAGCGGCAGCCGCGAGAGGCGCTGGTCGGGGTCGGCGGCGACGGCTTCGAGCAGCGTCCGGAGGTGGCCGGCCATGCGCGCCGCGTCCCCTTCGTCGAAGAGGTCGGCGCTGTAGTGCAGCCAAGCCGGCAGCCGCGCGCCGGCGTCGACGACCTCCAGCTCCAAATCCTGCCGCGCCGAGCGCCGCCCGAGCGGGAGGAATTCG
>DATMVI010000686.1:0-4527 GCA_035563275.1 Pyrinomonadaceae bacterium | reverse complement strand
CGGCCCGCGCGGGACGCGGGCGCAGGGCCGGGCCGGTGCGCGCCGTCAGCTTCAGCCTCTTCGAGGGCGCGGCGGCCGCGGGCGTTTCGGGGCGCTCGACGCGCACGCCGCCCGGCACGTCGAAATTGTCGAAGCGGTAGGCGGTCTGCGCCGAGGCGGAGACGGAGGCGGGGGCGACGAGGGCGCAGAGCAGGAGCAGGTTTTTCATAAAGATGCGGGGGAGCGGGCGAGGGCCGGGCCGGCGTGGGCGGCCTCCCGGCGCTCTCGTTTCTGGCGGGGCGTGACCGACTCGGCGAAGCTTCTCGCCGAAGTTCAAGCGCGCTCTCGAACGAGCGCAAAATGAGCATAACATACCCGGCCGCCGATGTTCAACGGTTGTTTAATCTCTGTTTTTTGAGGATTTGAAGGTGGGAGGGAGGTTTTTTGCGGGTTTGCGCCGCGTCGTCCGAGGCGGGCCGGGGGCGAGGGGTTGACAGGGCGTATATGATTGAAGCCGTCCGCGACCAGAAGCCTACCCGGCAAGAAGGCCAGCGCGCCACCCCCGCCTGCGCGCCTCACACTCAGGAGACGAACATGAAAAGAATGATCACCGCGGCCCTCGCGGCGCTGCTCTGCCTGTCGGCCGCGTCCGGCGCGCAGAACACCAACTCCCCGGCCGGCGGCGCGGGGCCGAGTGCCGCGCCCGCGAAAAAGCGTCCCCCCATTTTCAGGGCCACCAAAGAGCAGATCAAACAGGCGCAGGCCGTCCTCAAAGGGCGAAACTTCTACGCCGGCGAGGCCAGCGGCAAGCTCGACGACGACACGCGGGCCGGCCTCCGGAAGTTTCAGGAGGCCGAGGGCCTGAAGGTCACGGGCACGCTCAACGCCGTCACCTTGCAGAAGATGAACATCCCCCTGACCGACCGGCAGAAGGAGGTCGTCGCCGCGCAGAGCCAGAAGACGACATAAGAAATGAGCCGCGGGCGGCGGCGGGCGGGCGACGGTTACGTCAACGAAGACTGTTAACGTAACCGTCGCCCGCCCGCCGCCCGCGACTCATTTCCTGATCCTTTCAGGTTGCCGTCAGGACGCGGGCGACAAGATCGGCGCGTGCGTCCAACGCCTCAGCCGGATTTCACAATGAAGGGGCAGGCGAAGCCGGCGGACTCACTCGTCTTCGTCGGCGGCGTCGGAGGCTTCGCGCACCTTGCGGATGATGAGGTCGTAGGAGAAGCCGAGGCGCAGGAGGTGGTCGTAGAGGCTCTTGGTCTCTTGCCGCGTCCGCGGGCGGCCGCGCAGACGCGCGCGCTTCTCGATGGCGCGCTCGATGAGTTCCTCTTCGGGCGTCTCCTGATAGACGAGTTCGAGCGCGGCGTCGGCCGTCTCCTTCGAGACCTTCTTGGTCTGGAGGTCGCGCGCGAGGCGCTGGCGGCCGACCGGCTTCTGGCGCACGCGGTAGGAGGCGAAGCCGAAGGCGAAGCGGTCGTCGTCGAGGTAGCCGTACTCCTTGAGCTTCGAGAGCGCGTGCTCGACCGCCGCCTCGTCCGCCCACTCTTTTTCTAAAAGCCGTTCGCGCAACTCGGCCACCGAGCGCGGCTTGGCGGCGAGCAGCTTGACGGCGCGCTGCACCGTCCGCTCGCGCGCCTTCTCCGGGTCGAGGGGCCTGCGCGGGCGCTCCTCCGCCGCGCCCTCTGGCTTCACTCTTCTCGGCTTGTTTCTGAATCCCACGACAACATGCTAACGCCCGTCGTCGGGGGCGGCAACTCGGGAGCAGTAGACAGTGGACGGCAGTCAGTAGCCGGTAGAAAAGCAGTCTTTATCGAACCGCTTGCCTGTCAGCGTCGGCATCAGCCGCGCGGGGCGCTACCGGCTACTGACTACCGGCTACCGTCTACTGTTAAGATTTCCCGCATGGACGGAGTCATCATCGTAGACAAGCCCGAGGGCTGGACTTCGCACGACGTGGTGGCGCGCGTGCGGCGCGTGCTCAGGGAGAAGCGCGTGGGGCATACGGGGACGCTCGACCCGTTCGCGACCGGCGTGCTCGTCGTTTTAGTCGGGCGGGCGACGCGGCTCGCGCAGTTTCTGTCGGGGGCCGAGAAGGAGTACGAGGCGACCATCCGGCTCGGCTACGCGACCGACACCGGCGACCTGACGGGCGCGCCCCGCGCGGGCGTGGGCGCGCCCGACTGCGCCGCGCTCGGCCGCGAACGCATCGAGGCGGCTCTCGCCACGCTGCGCGGTGACATCGAACAAGTCCCGCCGATGTACTCGGCCAAAAAAGTTCAGGGCAGGAAGCTCTACGAACTGGCGCGGCGCGGCGAAGAGGTCGCGCGCGAGGCCGTCCGCGTCCGCGTGAGCGAGTTCGAAATCGTCGAAGGCGAGGGGGGCGAGTTCCTGCGGCCGAACGCGGACGGGACGTGCGACGTGCGCGCGCGCGTCGTCTGCTCGGCCGGGACTTACGTGCGCGCTCTGGCCGAGTCCGTCGGCGAAAACCTCTCGGCGGGCGCGCACCTCGCCGCGCTCAGGCGCACGCGCGCGGGGGACTTCGGGCTGGAGCGCGCCCTCACGCCCGAGGCCCTGCAAAAAATGTTCGAGGCGGGCGCGCCCGCTTCGGACTTTCTCATCCCGCCGGAGGCGGCGCTCCCGGGGCTGCCCGCGCGGCATCTAACGAACGCGGAGGCCCGCCGCGTCGCGCACGGGGCGGCCGTGCCCGCCCCGGCGCCCGCGTGGGAGGACGGCGCGCGCGTGCTGCTTTTCGACGAGCGCGGCGCCCTGCTGGCGGTCGCCGTCTACGCGGCCGAGCGGGGTCTGCTTCATCCGCGCGTCATGCTGGCGGCGGAAAATAAGAGTTGACGGAGACCTCCGCGGGCTGTGCTATACTTGAGGCTCACCGAGGGGCCGAGCGGCTGCGTTGGCCCGACGAGACGCAAGCCGAACAGTTCACCTACATTCTCCCGGTTGACAACCCGGTTCATTGAAGCGGAGAGGAGTCTCGACGGCGCGGCGCGTGCCGCTCGCGCGGGCGCTGCGTTCCGAACGCGCATCGAGGCTCGACCGAACCAGCAGGGCGTGACTCCAGCACGCCGCCACTTCTGCGCGCGAAGCCGATCAAGAGGTTTAAGACGAGGCTATGCAAGAGCAGGACGGCAGCAGCAAATTCGACATCACGGCGCGGCTCGAAGAGCTGCGTCAGGAGCACGCGGCGCTTCAGTGGGAAGGCTCCTTCCGCGACTACTTCGAGCTGGTCACGCAGCAGCCCCGCCTCGCGCAGCTCTCGCACGCGCGCATCAACGACATGATCCACGCCCCCGGCGTCGAGAAGCTCAACGAGGGCACGCGCGACGAACTCGTCCGCTACAAGTTCTTCGCCGACGAGCTGTTCGGCATCGAGGAGCCGATCTCGCGCATCGTCGAGTACTTCAAGTCGGCCGCGCAGCGCCTCGAAGTCCGCAAGCGCATCCTGCTCCTGATGGGCCCCGTGGGGGGCGGCAAGTCGACCATCGTCACCATGCTCAAGCGCGGCCTCGAAGAGTGGTCGCGCACCGAGGCCGGCGCCGTCTACTCCATCAAGGACTGCCCGATGCACGAGGAGCCGCTGCACCTCATCCCGCAGCAGCTGCGCGCCGAGGTCGAGAAGCATTACGGCATCTACATCGAAGGCGACCTCTGCCCGCAGTGCCGCTACGCGCTCGAACACACCTACGGCGGCCGCCACGAGGACGTGAAAGTCCACCGCATCGTCCTCTCCGAGAAGAACCGCGTCGGCATCGGCACCTTCGCCCCCTCCGACCCGAAGTCACAAGACATCACGGAGCTGACCGGCTCGATCGACCTCTCGACCATCGGCGAGGTCGGCGTCGAGAGCGACCCGCGCGCCTACCGCTTCGACGGCGAGCTCAACATCGCCAACCGCGGCATCATGGAGTTCGTCGAGATGCTCAAGGTTGACGAGAAGTTTCTCTACTCGCTCCTGACGCTCTCGCAGGAGCAGAACATCAAGACCGGCCGCTTCGCGATGATCTACGCCGACGAGGTCATCGTCTCGCACTCGAACGAGAACGAGTACATCGCCTTCGCCGGCAACAAGAAGTCGGAGGCGCTGCAAGACCGCATCATCCTCGTCCGCGTCCCCTACAACCTCCGCGTCTCGCAGGAGGAGCGCATCTACGACAAGCTCCTCAAGCAGTCCGACGCGCTCCGCAACGTCCACGTCGCGCCCAACACCCTGAAGGTCGCCGCGATGTTCGCCGTGATGACGCGGCTCGAAGAGCCGAAGCGCGCCAACGTGGACACCGTCAAGAAGATGAAGCTCTACGACGGCGAGGACGTGGAGAGCTTCAAGTCGAAGGACGTGCGCGAGCTCAAAGAGGAGGCGGTGCGCGAGGGCATGGACGGCATCAGCCCGCGCTACATCATCAACCGCCTCTCGGGCGCGCTCGTGCGCGACGGCATCACCTGCATCAACCCGATAGACGCCCTGCGCGCCATCAAGGACGGCTTCGAGCAGCACACCGGCATCACGCCCGAGCAGCGCGAGCGCTACCT
>DATMVI010000685.1:0-6200 GCA_035563275.1 Pyrinomonadaceae bacterium | reverse complement strand
CAGGAAAAGCGCCTCCGCGGGGCAACGCGGGGCGGCGACGACTCTCGCGACCGGCCTTGTCAAACTCAGCCGCCGGGCCTGACCCCTCGCGGCGAACTCTAAAAACACCCAATCGGGCGCGGAATCCATAAAAGCGAGTAGACAGTAGTCAGTAGTCAGTAGTCAGTAGCCAGCAGGAAGACCTTCGGCGGCGTGTCGCCAGCGTGCCGGCGTCAGCGCACTCAGCGCGGAGCGCTACTGACTACTGACTACTGTCTACTGTCTACTGCCTACTTCCTCACTCCGGCACGTAGGGCGCGAGGTGCGGGGCGGCCGCGGCGGCGAAGCGCGTGGCCGTCTCCATCGCCTCCGACTCGGAGCGGCCGACGGGGACGAGCACGCGCACCATCGCGCCGTCTGAGCGGCGCAGGCGGATGCTGTCGAGCACGGTGTAGACCTTGTCCCAATACTCGCTGGCGACGGCGCGGCCGCGCCCCTGATACCAGTAGACAAGCAGTTGGCTCTGGCCGGCGTTGCGAATGATGTAGCGGTTGGCCTCGAAGGCGGGCGCGCCGTCGGCCGGTTTAATCTGCACGACCTCGGGGTCGTCGAGCGTCCAGCCGGAGCCGGGCAGGCAGTTGAGCGGGCTGTGGTAGGTCGCGCCCGTGCGCTGCGTGCCGTAGTAGCCGACGTAGAGCGAGGCGAGGCGGCCCGACGCGTCCGTGTAGTCGCGCGAGACGTAGTCGTCGGCGCGCAGGATGGCCTCGGTCGCGGCGTCGAAGCGCGCGTCGGGGCCGCGCCGCGCCCACCCGGCGAACTCGGCCGGGAAGTCGGCCAGCGCCCGGCGCGCCACGCGCGCCTCGCCCACCACCTCCCAGAAGTTAATGACCGCGCCCGCCGCCAGCAGCAGCGCGACAAGCGCCCAGAAGTGTTTGCCCTGTACCTTCATCGAAACCCCTCAATCAATTAACAATTAAGAATTAAGAATTTAAAAACCGTCGCGGGCGCGGCCCTCAACTCCTCGTTCTCAATTCTTAATTCTTAATTGTTAATTCTTAATTCTCAATTCTTCACCGTCCTCATGGCCGCCGAGGGCGCGCCGCCCGTGACGACGGGGCCGGCCTCCTCGGCGACGCGCTCGGGCGCGGTGGTGTCGCCGCCCGCGCCGGGGCCGCGGCGGCCGGGGTCGAAGCGGTCGATGAGCCAGCCGAAGGCGAAGAGCAGGAGGAAGGCGACGATGTAGACGACCCACCCCGAGAAGGAGTGGAAGAAGCCGTCGGCCACCTCCGTGCCGTAGTAGTGCGAGAGGACGCCCGTGCCCGAGACGCGCGCCGCGTTCGTGATGATCGCGATGGGGACGGCCGCCACCACGATGAGGGCCGCGCGCAGGGCGCCGAAGCGCGAGCGCCGGCCGCCGTCGCCGCCCTTGTCCTCGGGGTGCGTGAAGTAGGCGTAGACGACGGCGAGGGTGACCAGCGTCATCAGGGAGCGGATGCCGCTGCACGCCTCGACCACTTCGAGCTTGCGCGTGGTGGTCGAGCCGAGCGGCAGGAGTTCGATGACGTTGCCCTCGCGCAAAACGGGGATGTCGAAGACGCGCATGGCCCAGACGGCGCAGCGCGAGGCGAAGAGTTGCAGCGGGAAGGCGACTTTGTTGAAGACGATGGTCGGGATCGGGATCGCCAGCGCGAGGAGGAAGAGCGGGACGGCGACGGCCCGCAGCAGCCGGAAGCCCCAGAAGTAGACGACGACGCCGGCGGCGAGCAGCAGCAGCGACGCGCGCTGCACGAACAGCTCCGCGCCGGCCGTCCCCGCCCACAGGGCCAGAAGCGCCGCGACCGCCGCCGCCCCGCCCCACCACACCCGCGGGCGGCCGGCGGCCGAGGCCAGCCGGTCGCGCTCCGTCCAGAGGATGTAGCCGATGACGAAGGGGATGAGCAGGCCGTGCGAGTAGTTCTCGTCCTCCCACCAGAAGCGCGCGAGCCGCACGATGACGCCCCAGTAGACGAAGGCGACGGCGGCGGCGAAGACGAGGGGCTTCCAGAGGTGGCGGGGCGTGTCGGGAGGGGGCATGGCGTCCTTCACAAGCCTTTGTTCGGAGCGGGGCGTAAGGGGCGCGCGCGGCGGGCGCGCTTACGTCAAGGCCCGTCAGGCGCGACGCCCTCCGCGGAAGGCGCGGCGCGCGGACGGTGCGCGCGCCTCTTTCAGATTACCGCAAAGCTAGGAGACCGGGCAACAGACAAAGCTCCGGGTTACGTGTTTCCGGTTCCGGGTCGGAAGACGAGCCGCCGCCGGGGCGGGCCGTCTTTGTAACCCGGAACTAGAAACTCGTAACCCGGAGCTTTTTTCAGAGCCGGCCGAAGCGGTCGCGGTATTCGATGGAGTCGAGGAAGGCCTTGACCATCTCGGCGCGGCGGTAGTCGCCGCCGTTGTCTTCGAGCTTCTTGAGCCAGAAGTTCATCCCGGCGCCGGGGTCGCGCTGGAGGTAGCCGAAGTACTGCATGACGACGAAGGCGCGGTTGAACTCCTGCCGGCGGAAGGCCTCGCCGTCCACGACCTTGGCCAGCACGTCGGCGCGCGAGACGCCGCGGCGCAGGTCGGCGACCAAGGCGTCGCGCGCGGCCGCGTCGGGCGCGAGGCCGGCCGTGGCGCGGAGGTTATCGACGAACTGCTCGGGCGTGAGCGAGTCGTAGCGCTCGCGGAAGTCGGCGCGCTGCGCCCACGCCTGATAGAAGGCCCGCTTGTTGGCGTTGAGCTTGTCGGCCCAGCCCGGCGCGCCGACCGTCACGCCGCGCGCGACCTCCTGCGTGCCGGCGAGGAACTCCTGATAGCCGACCGTGCGGCCGAGCGAGGCGCGGTAGAGGCGGTAGACCAGATAGCCCGTCTCCTGAAACTCGATGGAGAGGAAGAAGGCCGCCGACGTGTCGATGCGCTTGAGCGCGGCGCACTGGCGGTCGGCCCCGCAGGCGTTGACGGCGCCCGACCAGAAGCCCAAGCCGCCCGCGTCCGGCTCGCGGCCGAGGAAGTCCACGTAGTGCTGGCGGACGAAGAAGGCCGGGTAGTCGATGGCGTTCTTCACGTCGCCGTGGAGCATGCGCACGTCGGCCAGTTCGAGGTAGTCGATGGCGCGGCGCAGGTTCAGCTTCACGTCGGCGAGCTGCTGCTGGTTGGCGCTCGTGCCGGCGCGGGCCGCGTAGTCGAGCGCCTTCGTGAGCGCGTCCTCGATGCGCGCGGCGGCCGGGAAGAGTGAGCGCTCGACGCCGAAGGCGACGTAGGTCTGCTGGATCGAGGCGACGACGGCGGCGATGCGGTCGGCCACGTCGTTACTGACGACGGCCGTGGCGGTCGAGTTGCCGACGTTCGTGGCCGGCAGCTCGTTGCTGACGGTCTGCGCGTCGCGCCGCGCCTTCTGGAGGTTCTTGCGCGCCTGCCCCGGCGCGGGCGTCGGCGAAGGCTTCGGCGTCGGGGTGGCCGTGGGCGTGGGGGCGGGGGTGGGCGCCGGAGTCGGGGTCGGCGAAGGTGAAGGCTTCGGCGTCGGCGTCGGCGAAGGCGCGGGCGTCGGCGTGGGCGAAGGCTTCGGCGCGGGCGTCGGGGAAGGCGAAGGCGTGGGCGTGGGGGTCGGGGTCGGCGCGGGCGGCTGGCCGCTGGTCGCGGCTTCGAGCGCGGTTACGTCGCAGCCGGGGTCTTTGCCGTCGGTGGCGCGGCCGCGGAAGGGCGAGCCGGAGGCGAGGCGGTAGTTGGCGGCGCTGTAGCCGGCGAAGAGCGTCTCGTAGTCGGCGGGGAAGAAGTTGCCGGCCGGGTAGCGCGCCTCCTCGACGGTCGGCTCGGCGATGACGTTGCCGGCGAACTCCCAGCCCGTGCTGAAGTTGTTGAGCGCGGCCGTGCCGATGGCCCCGCCGCTGCCGAAGACGCCGTAGTGGCTGTGGCGCAGGAGGTTGTTGACGAAGCGCACGCGCGTCGCGATCTCCGTCATCTCGTTCACGTCGAAGACCAGCATGGCGTGGACTTCGTCGGCCGTGTTGTGCTCGATGGTCACGTCGGAGGGGCCGCGCAGGAGCTGGAAGGCGACGCCGTAGCCGCCCCACCGCGGCCCCACGTCGAAGAGGAGGTTGTTGGCGAGGCGGATGCGCGCCATCTTGACGCCCGACTCCTCGTCGCGGGCGCGGAGGTTGATGCCGTTGCCCGCGCCGCGGATGAGGTTGTTGACGACCGTCACGTCGTCGATGCGCGACCAGTCGCCCGAGTCGTTCGCGGTGTTGAAGATGATGGCCCAGCCGATCTGCGCGTGCGCCCAGCAGTTCTCCATCACGTTGCCCTCGATGAGGACGCGGCGCGCGCTCTTCAGCTCCAGAAGGTTCTTGACCGACCACGGCGTGCCGGCGTAGGAGGGGTCGTCGATGCGCCACGAGAGCGGCTTGTAGAGGTGGTTGCGGCGGATGGTGATGTCGGAGGGGATGAGGCCCGGCGCGGCCGGGACGGCCCCGCCGAAGAGGATGTTCTCGCCCGCCGCTTCGAGGTAGTTGTTCTCGATGAGGAACGGGCCGGGGCCGTTCCAGCCCGCGACGGCCTGCGTGTCCTGCCCGACGACCTTCATGCCGGAGATGTGGCAATCGACGACGGCGGTGTGGGCGCTGTTGAGGGCGACGCCGCGCTTGAGCGGGGTGCGCGCGTCGAAGGCGCGGATGTAAGAGCGCTCGATGCGGAAGTGGCGCGGGGCCTTCTCGGGCGCGTCCTGCGGCCCCTCGGTGTCGCCGCCGCCGAGTTGCACGAGGTCGTAGGTCAGGAAGTTGCCCGACTGCGTGATCTCAAGGCCGGCGAGCCGCCAGTGGTGCGAGCCTTCGAGGGCGATGAAGGCGGGGGCCGAGTTGGGCGTGGCGACGCGCGCCATGCGCGCGGCGTCCGCCGGGCTGACGCGACGGCCCGCGGGCAGTTCCGCGAGGCGCGACGAGCGCACGGTGATGTAGGCGTCGCCCGCCTTCGCCGGGAGGACGAAGTTGCCGACGAAGGTCGCGCCGGCCGCGAGCACGACCTCGTCGCCGGGCAGCGCCCGGTCGAGCGCCGCCTGAAGGTCGCCGCCGGCCGGAACGTCGATGGTCGCGGCGCGGGCGGCCACGTGCAGGCCCGAGACGACGAGCGCGCAGGCGGCGAGCCGCAGCAGGGGGAGGGCGGCGGAGCGGAGGCTTGAGAAAAGGCGGGAGCCGGCGAGGGCCACTCTCGGATGGGTCACGGCTGAACTCTCCTTCGGTAACCGGACGATCTCGGCGCGCCGGGGCGGCGTCGAGACTCCTGGCTTTGCGAACCCGCATCGCTGCGGGGGTGCCTTTATCGGTGGGCCGTGCTCGCGCGAAAGAGCCGCGGTTCACCTTGCTGTCAAAATCTTTACGGGGCCGGGGCGGGCGGGCCTCACAGACACGCGCCCCGCTGCGTCGGCGCGGAGCGGGGTTCGGGTGAGGGGTTTGACTGTCTGTTCATCGTTCAGAAAAGCGGGGAGGCGAGGGGTTGCAGTCGGAACCGGGCGGGGGCGTCTGCCGCGGAGGCCCGAAGGAGTCCGGGCGCGGCGGCGTCACGCGCCGGGACGCCTGCGCAATTTACGCCCGCGGAATTGCAAAAACGATGCCACCGGAGAAGCCCCGAAAACGGCGCGGCGGCGCCGCCGCCGCTGTCAACCGCGGTTGACAAAGGACGCGCCGCGGGCGGCCGCGCGCGCCGCCTAAGCGCAAGCCTTCGACGGGCTTAGAGGCGGTCGCGGGCGGTTGTCAACCGCGGGTTGCGGCTGTCGCCGCGCGGCGACAGCGGCCCGCCACCGCCGGCGCGCGGCTCGGCCCGGCTGAAGTTGGAGCAGATGGTTAAGTGGCGGCCCCGCCTTTGACGACGAGGAAGGAAGGCGTCTGCGGGTTCGAGTCGCGCAGCTCGCGGCGGACTTCGAGGCCGCGTCGCCGCAGCTCGCGGCCGAGCAGCCGCGCGGTCTGGAACGTCTCGCGGCTGGGCAGGCGCGTGCGCGGCTGCCGGCCCGTGAGTTGGTAGAGGAGGCCGGCGGCGAGCACGCGCGCGGCGTGGACGGCCGAGACGGGGTCGCCCCCGAAGAGGCCCCGCCGGAGCTTGTTCAGGTAGTAGCGCGCGTGGTGGATTTTGAGCAGGAGCGCGCCGCCCGGCCGGAGCACGCGCGCCAACTCCGACAGGCAGCGCGCGTTGTCCGTGTAAGGGAGCGCGAGGCGGCAGAC